>CAYYTN010000408.1:0-2206 GCA_964474495.1 uncultured Chloroflexota bacterium | reverse complement strand
CAATCCGCGAAACGCCGGCGCCCTTGCAGGATTCGCAGCGGCCGCCCTTGACGTTAAACGAAAAACGGCCCGGCTTGTAGCCGCGGGCGCGGGCCTCGGGGACCGCCGCGAAGAGGTCGCGGATGGGACCGAAGACGCCGGTGTAGGTGGCCGGATTCGAACGCGGGGTGCGCCCAATGGGGGACTGGTCGATGGCGATGATCTTGTCGATGTGCTCCAGGCCCAGCAGGCGGTCGTGGTCGCCGGGCTGGGCGCGGCTGCCGTGGAGACGGCGGGCGGCGGCCCGCTGCAGGATGCCGGCGACCAGGGTGCTCTTGCCGGAGCCGGATACCCCGGTTACCCCGATCAGCGTCCCCAACGGAAAGCGGGCGTCGATGGACTTGAGGTTGTTGGCGCGGGCGCCCTCGATGACCAGCGCCTGGCCGTTGCCGGGACGGCGGGTCTCCGGGATGGCGATGGCGAGGTCGCGGCTGAGGTAGCGGCCGGTGAGCGAGGCGGACTTTTCGAGTTCGGAGACGGTGCCCTCGAACACGACTTCGCCGCCATGCACCCCGGCGCCAGGGCCCATGTCGATGACCCAGTCGGCGGCGCGGATGGTGTCTTCGTCGTGCTCGACGACCAGCAGCGAATTGCCGGCGTCGCGCAGGCCCATCAGCGTCTTGAGCAGGCGGGCGTTGTCGCGCTGGTGCAGGCCGATGGACGGCTCATCGAGGATGTACATAACACCGACCAGGGCGGAGCCGATCTGGGTGGCCAGGCGGATGCGCTGGGCTTCGCCGCCGGAGAGCGTCGAGGCGCGGCGGTCGAGGGTGAGGTGGTCGAGGCCGACGTCGACCATGAAGCCCAGACGGGCGTTGAGTTCGGTGAGGATCGGGCGGGCGATCGCCTCCTGGCTACCGCTGAGATCAACTTCGGCGAGCGCGCGGGCAGCCGCGGCGACGTTCATGGCCGCGTACTCGGCGATGCCGACGCCGGCGAAGCGCACCGCCAGGCTGGCCGGGCGCAGACCGGAGCCGCCGCAGTCGCCACAGGGCAGGCTGGTCATGAAGCGTTCGATCTTCTGCTGAACGAAGCTGGATTCGGTCGCTTTGAATCGCCGGCGCAGGAACGGGATGAGGCCCTCGAACTCGAACTCGAGAACCGTGCCGGCAGCATCGGATTCTTTGTAGCGGACGGTCACCGGCTCGCCTTCGCGGCCGTGCAGGAGCAGGTCTACGTGCTCGGGCTTGAGTTCGCGGATGGGCTTCTTGAGGCTGAAACGGAAGCGGCGCGACAAAGCCTGCATGAGGCGGGTGGAGGTGCGCCGGGAGTTGGTGAGGCCCTCGATGGGCGCGAGCGCCCCGTCGTTGATCGAGAGGCCGCGGTCGGGGATCACCAGGTCGGGGTCGAATTCCATGATCGCCCCCAGCCCACCGCACTCGGGGCAGGCGCCGTGGGGGCTATTGAAGGAGAAGGAACGGGGCTCGAGCTGCGGAAACCCCAGGTTGCAGTGGGGACAATGGAGATGGTCGGCGAGCAGGATTTCGGGTCCGTCGAGGACCTGAATGAGCACGGTGCCGCCGCCCAGCCGGAGGGCGGTTTCCAGGGAGTCGGCAAGGCGGGTCTGGAGGTCCGGGCGGACGACGACGCGGTCGACCACGATCTCGACCCGCGGCTGGCTGTCTGGATCGATGGCCGGGGCCGGTTGGAGATCGAGGACCTCGCCGTCGACGCGGGCGCGGACGAAGCCGGCCCGCAGCGCCTCGGCGAAGACGCCGGGGTAGCCGTCGGAGCCGGCGGTGACCGGCGCGAGGATCAGCAGGCGGGTACGCTCGGGCCGGTCGAGGACGAAGTCGACCATCTCCTGGATGGTGTGGCTGTGCAGCGGGCGGCCGCATTGCGGGCAGTGCGGCTCGCCGGCCCGGGCGTAGAGGAGGCGGAGGTAGTCGTAGATCTCGGTGACGGTACCGACCGTGGAACGGGGATTGCGCGAGACGCCGCGCTGGTCGATGGAGATTGCCGGAGAGAGGCCTTCGATGTGGTCGGCCTCGGGCTTTTCGAGCTGGCCCAGGAACTGGCGGGCGTAGGCGGAGAGCGACTCGACGTAGCGGCGCTGCCCCTCGGCGAAGAGCGTGTCGAAGGCGAGGCTGGATTTGCCGGAGCCGGAAACGCCGGTGATGACGACAAACCGATCGCGGGGGATGTCGAGGTCGACTTCGCGGAGATT
>CAYYTN010000407.1:0-2217 GCA_964474495.1 uncultured Chloroflexota bacterium | reverse complement strand
TCAGGAAATTGGCCCGGCTGGGCACGCAGATCGGGTGGTTGCAGTAGGCGTTGTCAAAGCGCACCCCGCGCTCCGCCAGGCGATCGATGTTGGGCGTCTGCACGACCGGGTGGCCGTAGCAGCCGGACATCCGCCGGGTGTGCTCGTCGGACATGACGATGAGGAAGTTCATTGGTTCGGCGGGCAAGGTGGATTCTCCCTACTGGTGCTCGTGGGTGAGAACAGGGTAGCGAGAATCGGATTGGCGGGTCGGGGGCCGGATGAGTATCCGGGAGCGCTAGAAGACCTCGCCGTCTTCGTAGAACTCCCTCGGCGTCGGGGTGGCGCCGATCTTGGGTCCCTCGGCCAGGATGGCCTCCTCGCCGCCGTAACCCTCGATCAGCGCCCGCTGGTCGGCGAAGGCGCGTTCGTCAACCTCCTTCGGGTCGCAGATCTTGCGCAGTTCGGCTTCGAGTCGGGCGCGGGTGTCGGCATGGGCCGGGTCGCGGCCCAGGTCGTTCAGCTCGGTCGGGTCTTCCCGCAGATCGAACAGCTGCGGCGGGTAGTCGCCGGCGTAGTAGACGAACTTGTAGCGGTCGTCCTTGACCATGAAGTTGCCGCAGGTCGAACGGGTGGCGTGGTACTCGCTGAAGGCGATGCGGGTCGGGTCGGATTCGCCGCGGGCGAGCGGCCAGAGCGAGGTGCCCGGCAGGTCGGCGTCGGACTCGGCCGGCGGCACACCGACGCAGTCGAGGACGGTGGGGAAGATGTCGACCCAGCTGATATTGGCGTCGACGACGGCGCCTTCGGGCAGGTCGGGTCCGGCCATGATGTGCGGGATCGCGACCGAGTCCTCGTACATGCACATCTTGCCCCAGAGGCCGTTGCCGCCGAGCATCTCGCCGTGGTCGGTGGTGTAGATAATGCGGGTGTTGCCGGCCTGGCCGGAGGCTTCGAGGGCGTCGAGCACCTGGCCGACGTTGTCGTCCATGAACGAGATCAGCCCGTAGTAGGCCGAGATGGATTTGCGGATCTTCTCCTCGCTGGCCTGGCCGCCCGGCCCGCGCCAGGGGCGGATTTCGTTCCAGTAGGGATGGTCGGGCCAGTCTTCTTCACGCCAGTTGATCGGCATGTCGACGGAGTCCTCGGGATAGAGCGCGTAGAAGTCTTCTGGGGCGACGAGCGGCGGGTGCGGGCAGCCGACCGAGACCCACAGGCACCAGGGCTCGGTGTGGTCGGCGGACTCCTCATTGAGCCATTTGACGGACTCGGCGGTGACGGCGCGATCGAAACGCGAGTAGTGCGATTCGCCGGGGCCGGGGCCGAGTTCGCGACCGCCGTGGGTGGTCAGTTTCTTCCAGCGCATGCTGCCGAAGTAGTCGCCTTTGCCCTCGTAGACGTTCATCGCGATCCGTGAATCGGGCAGGCCGTTGGGGTCGTCCAGGTAGCGGTAGTGCAGCTTGCCGATGGTGGTCATCTGGTGGCCGGCCTCGGTGAGGCGGTGGCCGAAACCCTCGACCTTTTCGCCGGTGTAGGGGTGGGCGTTGTCCCAGTGGCCGGTGTCGTGGGTGTAGCGCCCGGTGATGAAGTTGGCCCGGGAGGGCACGCAGATGGGGTTGTTGACGTAGGCGTTGTCGAAACGCACCCCGCGCGCGGCCAGGCGGTCGAGATTGGGCGTCTGGACCTGGTGATGGCCGTAGCAACCGGTCATGCGGCGGGTGTGCTCGTCGGACATGAGGATGAGCAGGTTCATGGGCTCGGAGGGTGGCATGGCGGCTCGCTTTCTGGGTCCGGCGCGTGGCGTCAGCTTATCCCGACCGGCAGGCACAGGTCCCTTCGGGACTTTCTTCTGAACGACTGGCGCGGGTTGGCGGACGGCAAGGTCGAAAGATCCCAACCTGCGCGCAGGTCGGGCCACGAGGCCGTCGGGTCGCGGCGGGCGCTGCGCTACACGGAGTTCGCGGCGAGCCACTCGCGCAGGGCGCGCAGGAAGGACTCGCGGGCGTGGCGCTCGCGCCACGGGGTGTGCCCGCAGCGGGGGAAGCCGGTGTATTCCAGGTGCGGGACGTGGCGCCGCAGCGTGTCGCGGGTGGCCGGGCCGGGGTGCGGGTCGTCGTCGCCGTGGAGCATCAGGACCGGAGCGCGGATGGCGGCGAAGGCGGTGGGTTCGACGCCCTCTTCCTGCAACCGCAGGGCATCGGCCCAGGTCTCGTTGAAGCCCTTTTCGTCGGGGAGCAG
>CAYYTN010000406.1:0-2238 GCA_964474495.1 uncultured Chloroflexota bacterium | reverse complement strand
GGTGGCGTTTGGTTTGACCGACAACGTTGTGCTGCTGCTGGCGGCTTCCGGGTTCCACGGGCTGTTCCGCAACGCGACTCAGACTCTGTTGGTGGCGGTTACGGGGGACATCACCCCGCCGCACGAGACGGGCAGGATTTCGTCGCTGCTGACCAGTTCGTTCTCGGTCGGGATGGTGGCGGGGGTGCTGGTGGCGGGGATCTTCTTTGAAACCCGGCAGACGCTGCCGTTCATCGGGGACGTGGCGAATATCATCCCGTTCCTGATCGCGGCGGCGGTGGTGGCGGTGGCGATCATCGGGTTGTTCCGTATCCCGATGCGCGGGACGCAGGCCGCGACCGCCGGCTAGTCGCCGCCCGGATTCGCCTGGGACTCTTCCCAGAGGCGCAAGAACTCGCGGGGGTGGTCGGAAGTGTGCAGGAAGGCGAAGCGCGCGACCTGGCCGCCGACGTTGCGAACCGCGGCAGCGAGCTTGGCGTCGATGAGCCGGCCGTCGGCGTTGAAGGCGTCGCCGGCGCGGGCCACGGAAACTTGCTCGGGGACGACCCAGGCGCGCAGGGAACGGCCGATGGTGCGCAGGTTGCCGAGGCCGTTGGTGGCACCCATGCCTCCGCCGGAGACGCCGACGAGACCGATCATCTTGCCGCCGAATTGCGAGAAGCCCATCAGGTCGAGGGCGTTCTTGAGGACTCCGCTGACGCCGCTGTGGTACTCGGGGGTGCCGAGGATGATGCCGTCGGCGGCGGCGACTTCGGCCCGCAGGCGGTGGACGTCGGCCGGGTAGGTGGACTCGTCATCGCGGGCGTCGCAAAAGGCGAGTTCGTAGTCGGCGAGGTCGAGCAGGGCGGTTTCGGCGCCGACTTCGCGGGCGCCCTCGAGCGCCAGGTTGACGACCTTGCGGGTGTGACCGCCGGGCCGCAGGCTGCCGCACAGCCCGACGACGCGTACGGAGCCGGTTGGTTGTTCGTTGGCCGCCATGGTGACTCCCCGAGGCTATTTGAAGGTCGTCTCAAACCCTCGCGCCGCCGAGGGGTGGGAGTCAATCGCAAGCCGATCGGCGTATAGTTCGGCCGAGCGCGAAACACCACGCAAACGGGAGGACAACTTGGGCGAACTGACGGGTCAGGCGGGAATCGTGACCGGGGCGGGGCGAGGCATCGGGAGGGCGATGGCACAGACGCTGGCGGAGGCGGGGATGGAGGTGGCGGTGGCGGCGCGGACGGCGGCGCAGGTGGAGGAGACGGCGGCGCTGATCGAGGCGGCGGGCGGGAAGGCGCTGGCGATTCCGACCGATGTGACTGATGCGGAGTCGGTGCGGAGCGCGGTGGAACGGACGCTGGAGGAGTTCGGGCGGATCGACCTGCTGCTCAACGACGCCGGCAGCTTCAACGCGATCGGGCCGGTGTGGGAGGTGGACCCGGAGCAGTGGTGGGGCGACGTGACGACGAACCTGTTCGGCAGCTTCCTGTGCGCCCACAAGGTGCTGCCGCACATGATCGAACGCGGCAGCGGCAAGATCGTGAATATGAGCGGCGGCGGCTCGATAATCCCGTTTGAGTTTGGATCGGGCTACGCGACGTCGAAGGCCGGGATCTTGCGGCTGACCGACACGCTGGCGATGGAGGCGGGGCCGCACGGGGTGGATGTGTACGCGATGGGACCGGGGCTGGTGCTGACGGCGATGACCCGGCTGCAACTGGAGTCGGCGGCCGGCCAGCAATGGTTCAGCCGGATCGGGGACTGGTTTGACGAGGGCCAGGGGTCGCCGCCGACGGAGGCGGCGCGGGTGGCGCTGTGGCTGGCGACGCTGCCGCCGGGGCAACTGGCCGGGCGGGTCTTTGATATCCGCGATGACCTGGAGTGGGTGGAGGCGAATGCGGCGGAGATCGAGGAGCAGGATCTGTACACGTTGCGACTACAGAAGGAGGGAGCGCCGCGATGGACCAAGGTTCCGAAGCGCGACGGCTGATCCGGGCGGGCTCGCCCTATGAGGAGACGGTGGGGTTCAGCCGGGCGGTGCGGGTGGGGCGGCAGGTGTTCGTGGCGGGGACGGCGCCGGTGTGGGCGGACGGGCACTGCGATCCGGATCCGGCGGTGCAGACGCAGCGCTGCCTGGAGATCGTGCTGACGGCGCTGGCGGAGGCGGGGGCGACGGTGCGGGACATCGTACGGACGCGGATGTACGTCACCGACGCGGCCTACGCCGACGCAGTGGGCCGGGTGCACGGGGAGGTGCTG
>CAYYTN010000405.1:0-2239 GCA_964474495.1 uncultured Chloroflexota bacterium | reverse complement strand
CTCAATGGCACCTCGCGTCCCGACGGCGATGAGCGCGGCCGGGCGGCCCAGTCCCGTCACTCACGGCACAGTCCTCGCGCTGAAAGGTTAAGGCATTTCGGGCGAAGCGGGGCGATTTGGGGGGCGCGGCGGCGGGCCGGGGCGCGATCTACATGCCCTCCCGCAGGGCGGCCAGATGCCGCCGGAAATGGTCGGCGACGACCTGCCGATGGGTGGCCGGCTCGGCTTCGAGGAGCCCCTTGATGGCCGGGCCGAAGTCGGGATCGGTGAGGGCCGAGCCGAAGGTGACGTGCAGTATCTGGCGGCCGGGATCGCGGTCGAGATAGACATCTTCGAGCGTGGTGGCGGAGTCGTCATCGGCCGGCAGGTCGGCGTGTTCGAGCTCGGAGGAGATGTGATAGGTGGCGCGGTCAGAGGGAAAACGGTCGCGGGAAAAGCCGATGACGCGGCGGAAGAGCGCGGGATCGTGGCGGGCGACGACCCGCAACGCCTCGAGATAGCTGGTGCCGGCGGTCTTGACGTGGAAGAGACCGCCGGTGACGCGGGCGATGATCGGGTAGATGGAGAGTTTGTCGGAGCCGGAGTGCAGGCTGAGCTTGTAGGGGCCGAGGCGGTGGACGATTTGCATGTGCCGTTCCAGCGATCGCTCCAGGACCTCGAGATCGCCCCGGTAGTCGATGCCCTTTTCGAATCCGCCGACGTAGCGCGGCGCCAGGCTGACCAGATTCATGCCGTCGCGGCGGCACTGATCGGCGATTACGTAGTGCTCGGCCAGGGTGGTGGGCTGGGGCGTCTCGTCGACGCTGAGTTCGATTTCGTGCTCCGTACCGGCCCTGGCGGCGGCGCTCTGAATGTGGGCGGCGAGCCGGCGGGAGTGAGCGATGGCGCGGCCGTATTTGACGGCGGCGCGCCGGACGGTAGCGGCGTCGAATCTGATCTCGAAGCCAGCGAACGCGACGGTCTGGCCGAGATAGGTGTCGATCCAGTCGATCTCGGAGCGGACTTCGGCGAAGTGCTCGTCCACCGCGGCGGCGCTGTAGTCGTCGGCGGCGATGTCGACGTGATCCGAGGGGTCGATGGTGAAGAACGTGTAGCCAGCGGCGGCGGTGGCGTCGACGTCGGCGGTGGTCTTGAGGTGGTCGGCGTCGGCGCCCCAGGGGTCGGTGAAGCCTGCGGCGGTGAGCGCGCCGGCGGCGTCGGTCATGACGTCTTCGGGGGAGCGCTCGGTGCGTTCCATCTCGCGGATGGACTGCTGGGCGAAGATGGGGGCGATGCCGGAGCCGAGATCGCGGTGGGCTTCGAGATGGCCGGGGGTGGCGGTGCCGAGGCGGTCGCCGTAGCCGAAGCTGGGCTCCAGGCCGAGGACGCCGGGATGGGGAGCGGACATTGGGCAGGTTCTCCAGGGCGGGGGTTGTGCGGCAATTCTAGAGCGCGGGCCGGGAGCCGGGGTGGCGAGCCACTGGTGGCTTTCGCCGCGGCGCCGCGCCGTCCAGACTGGCGGGGCGACTCCGCGAACGGCCGCGGGGCGCGGGAGCGATCGGGTCGGGCGGAGAACAGGGCGACGGCGCCGAGAATCCGGCCGGCGGACAAGCGGGAGGCACGAATGAACAACACGAACATGTTCTCGCCGCTCTACCGGCTGCGCGATATCGAAAGCCGGCGGAGTTCGACCTGGGATCGGACCGGCAAGAACCAGGACTGGGTGATGATTCAGCCGGGGGCGACGGCGGTGGTGCTGGAGGAGACCGGGGCGGGCTGTGTGCGGCACCTCTACTGGACCTACATCTACGGGCAGCCGTCTTCGCGGGAGCCGGATCAGGAGGCGCCGCGGATGAATGTGTTCCGCGGGCTGGTGTTTCGGGCCTACTGGGATGGAAGCGCGATTCCGAGCATCGAGGCGCCGCTGGGCGACCTGTTCGGCGTGACCAACGGGCAGGTGCGGCCGCTGCGCTCGCTGGCCTTCACGACCAATGAGGGCAAGGACCGGGCCGGCCGGGAAAGCTGGGGGTTCAACTGCTACCTGCCGATGCCGTTCGCCGACGGCGCCCGGATTGAAATCGAGAACCAGGGCGAGACCGAGGCGCGGGTCTGGGTGCATGTGGACTATGAGCGCTGGCCCCAGGCGCCGGCGGATGACGTGGGGCGGCTGCACGCGCTGTGGCGCCGGGAACCGCGCACTCACGGCGATGGCCCGCCGTGGGAGGAGAACGTGAACCTTACCGGGGAGGACAACTACGTG
>CAYYTN010000404.1:0-2269 GCA_964474495.1 uncultured Chloroflexota bacterium | reverse complement strand
AGCGACGATGGCGGGCCGGTACGGGTTTTGAATCGAGAGGAGCAGCGCGATGGCGGTCGATGAGGAATTCAAGGACGAGGTCATGGACCGGCTGCTGCCGCTGGGCGATGTGACGGCGAAGAAGATGTTTGGCGGGTACGGAATCTTCGAGTCGCGGGCGATGTTCGCGTTGATGAATGGCAGGGCGGTGTACTTCAAAGTCGATGACACGAACCGGGCGCAGTACGAGGAAATGGGCAGCGGGAAGTATGGCTCGATGCCCTACTACCGGGTGCCGGACGAGGTTCTGGAAGATGAGCCGCGGTTGCACCGGTTGGTAGAGGAGTCGATAGCGCTGGCGCACGCGGCGAAGAAGAAGTAGCGGAGGGCTGAGCCGGGCCGAACGGCGCGGGCCGCCTTCCTAGGGAGAAGCGGCCGGGCGGCGGGCGAGCGCCAGGAACATCGCGGCGCTGGCAGCGGCGGCGGCGGCCAGGAACCAGCCGAGGGCCGCAAAACCGGCCGTGTTCAGGATGAGCCCGCCGGCCGCTGAGCCGAGCATGATACCGCCGGAGAAGCTGACCTGGGCCAGGCCGGTGACCGCGCCGCGGTCGTCGGCGGCGGTGTCGATGAGCAGCGACCAGACGGCGGTGATGCGCAGGCCGTTGCCGAATCCCCAGATTCCGGACATGAGCGCCATGAAGAGCGGAGTCATGGGGAAGGTGAACAGCAGGAAGGCGGGGAGGGCGAAGAGGATGGAACTGGTGACGAGGACGGGCATCCGGCGGGCGGCGCTCAATCGGCCGCCGAGGGTGACGCCGAAAAGGCTCATGACCGGGCCGATCGCCACCAGCAGGCCGACGGGCCCGGGATCGAGGTTGTAGGCGTCGGCGGCGAAGGCGCCGAGGAAGGAATCGACGCCGTAGCCGCCGGTGACGAAGACGAAGTTGGCGACGAGAACGAGGACGATGAACCGGTTGCGCAGGGCCCGGACGGTGCCGGCGAAGACAAGGTCGTAAAAGGAAATCCAGCGAATCTCGCGGCGATGGACTTCGGGGAGGAAGAGGGTCATGGCGATCGCGGCGACCAGGGTGATGACCGCGCCGGCGATGAAGGCGGTGCGCCAGTCGAAGGCGCCGGCGAGGAGGCCGCCAAGGAGCGGCGCGGTTATGAAGCCGAAGCGCGAGGTGGTGTTGAGGATGGCCATGCGACGGTCGCGGAGCGGGGGCCGGTAGACGTCGGCGATGGCGCTGAACAGCTGCGGGAAGATGATGCCGTTGCCGATTCCGAGGATCGCGGTGCCGAAGGCGAGGATGCCGAAGTTGGGGGCCAGGACGACGATGAAGGCGCCGACGACCCGGATCCAGATGGCGGCGACGGCGGCGCGGCGGCGGCCGATGCGGTCGGAGAGCGGGGCGAGCAGGACGGCGGCGACGATGGAGAGCAGGGTCTCGATGCTCATCATCTGGGCGACGAGGCCGACGGAGATGTCGAAGTCGGCGGCGATCAGGTGCGGGATCGGCCCGTAGATGCGGCGCAGGACGACGGTGGCGTAGGTGCCCAGCAGCAGGACGGGCAGGAAGGCGCGCCCGGGGCTGGGCGGGGACGGGGCGGGACTCGCGCCCGCGGCGGGGTCAGCCAGGTCGACTACGCCGGATCGGGGGAGAGCAGGTGGGCGTAGTAGCCGGAGAGGTTGTAGAGCGCGGCGACCGGGTTGTGGCCCAGCACCCGGTCCTTGGCGATCAGCACCGTGCAGGGCGCCTCGGCGTGCTTGAAGAACAGGGCGTCGTGGCCGCCACAGAGGCCCCCGACGACGTTCAGTTCGGAGCCCTGCTCGTTGAGCAGCCGGGCCTGGGCGATGGGGCTGCACATGGGCTCGAAGGAACCGGCGCGGATCTTCTGGGAGTCGCTGAGGCCGAGCGATTCCTTCGGCGTGGCGCCGACTTTGCAGATGACCGAGACGACTTCAAAACCCTGCGCGGCCAGGACGCGGTGGACAGCCAGGGCCTCGCCGGTGAGCCCGGCGCAGAAGGCGATGCCGAGTCGCGAAAAACCGCTGCGGCGGGCGAATTCGCAAATCTCCTGGATGCGCGGCTTGACGGCATGAGGGGCGGGGGGATCCAGTTCGCGGCCGGCGTAGCACTCGGCTTCCTGGATGGTCGCGGCGCGGGCGAAGGCGCGGGTCGCGGGCTCATTGTAGACGGCGTTGGCGTTCTGGACGGAGTCGTCGAGGTTCTCGGTCGGGCAGAACTCGGGGGCGTTGCCGCCGGGGTTGCGGCAGACGGGATCGCGG
>CAYYTN010000403.1:0-2275 GCA_964474495.1 uncultured Chloroflexota bacterium | reverse complement strand
GCGCTGCGCCCCAGCAGCGGCAGCCCGTCCGGCGTGCAGGGCCGCAGTCCCCGCCACGTCTCCACCAGTTCCATGTCCTCCAGCCCGGAAAGGTACCGATTCGCCGCCCGGCGAATTGCGCCCACCCGCCGCCGGTTGATCGACTCATCCATCCCCACCATCTCCAGCGTTCCGGCCAGCCGCAGTTGCCCGCCCATCGGCGTCGCCACCACCCGCGCCTCCCCGCACACCCCCGGCAGCGGCGGGCAGCTCTCCGGGCGCTCGTAGGTCAGGCTATAGCCCTTGCCGGCCTGCACCGGCAGCCGCAATCCCAGCTCCCGCGCCACCTGCGGCGACCACGATCCCGACGCCAGCACCACCATCTCCGGATCGAATTCGCCCTTCGTCGTCAGCACCCGCCGAATCCTCCCGCCCGCCACCTCGAACCCCAGGCACTCGGTCTTCTCCGCAAACTCCACCCCCAGCGATTCCGCCCGTTCGCGCAGCCGTTCCACAAACAGGAACGGGTCCATGTGCCCGTCCTGGGTGAACCAGATTCCCCCGGCCACCCCCGGCCGCACCGACTCCGCCATCCCCCGCACCCCGGCCTCATCCAGCCGTTCCACCCCTAGCCCCGCCTCCTCCAGCAGCTCGGCCTCCTCCTCCGCCTCCGCCAGCCCCGCCCGGGTGCGATACACCCACAGCGTCCCGTCCTGGGCGTAGCCGCACTGCATCTCCGGCAGCGCGGTCAGCACGCCAAAAAGCTCCCGTCCCGCCAGCAGCAGATCGCGCAGCACCGTGAGTCCCCGCGCCACCTGTCGCTCATTGCTGGCCACCCGAAACCGCCACAGCCACGACCACAGCGCCGGGTCGAAGCGTGGCCGCACATAGAACGGGCTCTCCGGGTCCAGCAGCCATTTCAGCCCGTTGCGCAGCGCCCCCGGGTTCGCCAGCGGCACCGCGTGACTCGGCACCACCAGCCCGGCGTTGCCGTAGGAGCTACCCCGCCCCACCTCGCCGGCGTCGATCGCCGTCACCCGCCGGCCGCGTTCCGCCAGCGCATGCGCCGCCGCCACCCCGATCACCCCCGCCCCGATCACCAGCACCTCGGGCTCTCGATTCATCCCGCTCCTCCACCTGCTGTAGCGACCGCCGTCCACTCCGGGTTCCGCCCGCAGCCTAGCCCATCCGTTTCCCGCTCGCCCGGAGGCCGGGGTAGGCCAGAACTCCGGCAGCCGAAGCCACTGTGCTACGCTTCCGGTGACCCGGGCGAAGACGGTGGCGGGCACCACCGTTCGTGGGCGCTGCGCCCGCCGATCCCGCCCGGCGGAGGGCGCCATGGCGGTAGCGGATCAGAGCCAATCACGGCGGCGGGCGTCTCGCTTCGGCAATCGCGGCGGGCTCGCCGGCTACATCTTCGTCGCCCCCTCCCTCATCTTCCTCCTCATCTTCGTCGTCCTGCCCATCATCGCCGCGCTCTACTACAGCGCCACCGACTACGACCTGATGAAGGCCCCGAAGTTCGCCGGACTCAAGAACTACCAGAACCTCCTGGAAGACAACCGCCTCAGCCGCTCCATCACCAACACCCTCTACTACGCTGCGGCGACGGTCCCGGCCGGCGTGGTTACGTCCCTCCTCCTGGCGAGTCTCATCAATCGCCAGATACGCGGCATCTACGCCTTCCGGGCCCTTTTCTACCTGCCGGTCGTAAGTTCCTTCGTTTCCGTCTCATTGATATGGCTCTGGTTCTACGAGCCCCAATTCGGCCTGTTCAACGAGGTGCTGGAAACCGTCGGCCTGCCCCGTTCCAAGTTCCTGCGCGGCGCCCCGACTGCCATGGCCTCCATCATCGTTCTCAGCGTCTGGAAGAACATGGGGCTGAACATGGTTATCTATCTCGCCGGACTACAGGGAATCCCGCCACATCTCTATGAAGCCGCCCAGATCGATGGCGCCGGACGCATCTCCACGTTCTTCCGCGTCACCCTCCCGCTGCTCGCCCCCACCACCTTCTTCGTCGTCATCGTCTACATCATCCACGCTCTGCAGATGTTCGTGCAGGTTCTCATCATGACGCCCTCCGGGGGATTCGGCGGCGGTGGTGGCAACTACAACGTCGGCGGCCCCCTGGACAGCACCATCAGCGTCGTAGTCCTGATCTACTCGAACGGATTCGAATACCTGAAGATGGGCTACGCCTCAGCCATTTCCTTTGTGCTCTTCTTGGTAATCGCCGTCATCACCCTTATCAACGCCCGCCTGCTGCGCTACGACATCGGCTACTGACGCGCAC
>CAYYTN010000402.1:0-2292 GCA_964474495.1 uncultured Chloroflexota bacterium | reverse complement strand
GTGCACCCGGGCGGCGACGGGGGCGACTTCCTGGACGGCCTGCAGTCCGGAGTTGCCGCCGCCGACGACCAGGACGTTCTTGTCGTGAGCGGTCGGGCCGTAATGGTCGGCAAAGTAGCTGACACCGTTGCCAATCAGCTCCACTTCGCCGGGGACGCCCAGTCGGTTCGGGGTCATGCCGGTGGCCAGGATCACCGCCCGGGCGGTCATGACCGCACCGCTGCGGAGGCCGAGTTCGAATCGGTCGCCGCGGTGGTCCAGCCGGTCGACATCGTCCTGGAAGAACTCGACGAACTGCTCGGCGAGCTGGCGGGCAAAGCGTTCCACCAGCGCCTCGCCGGCAATGCCGTCGAAGCCCAGGTAGTTTTCGACGTGGACGCTGTGGATGGCCTGGCCGCCGATTTCGCGACCGACCACCGCCACCCGCATGCGCTGGCGGACCGCAAAGAAGGCGGCGGCGAGCCCCGCCGGGCCGCAGCCGACCACCACCAGCTCGTACATCATCGGATCGACGGCGTCGGGTTCGGACTCTCGGGTCACGGCAAAGCTCCGCGGACGGAAAAACGTGTGGCGCCGGACGGTTGCCGGCGATCCCCCCGGGTCTAGCCTAGCGCAGCCGAGTCGACCCCGAGGCGCGCACCTTCGTCGCGGAGCAGCTGGATGGTGGTCTCGGCCAGTTCGATACCCCGGCCCTCGTGGGCGGCGCGCGAGCGGCGCTCGGGCTCGCCGGGGATCATGACGCCGTCGAATCCCGGGGCCGGCGGCACGGCTTCCATGCGTTCGAGGACGCTGTCAACATCGGCGCCGTAGTCGGCCGCCGACCGGAAGATGCTGGGATCGATAGCGATCACGGTGAAGCCCATCAGGGGGGTGTCGTGGGAATCGCCTGCGCCGGTGAGGCTGCTGGCCAGGATCTCGGCCAACAGCCCCAGCGCGTAGCCCTTGTGGCCGCCGAACGGCAGCAGCATGCCGCCGTCGTAGAACTCGGCCGGGTCGGTGGTCGGCTCGCCATGCTTGTTGAGCGCCTGACCGGGGGGCAATTGGGCGCCCTTGGCGCGGGCCACCTGGATCTTGCCTTCGGCGGTGGCCGTAGTGGCGAAGTCCATGATCATCGGCGCGTGATCGCGTCCCGGGGCCGAGGCCGTGATCGGGTTAGTGGAAAGGACACGGCCGAGTCCGCCGAACGGAGCACTCGCCAAACCGGTGGGCCCGCCGACCGCGCCGAAGAGAATCATGCCCTGGTCGGCGGCCTGCTCGGACCACTGGCCGATCCGCCCGGTGTGGTTGCAGCGGATACAACCGACGATGGCGATGCCGCTTTCCTTCGCCAGGTCGATTGCCGTCTGGGTCGCGAACGCCGCCGTGAATTGGCCGAAGCCCAGGTGCCCATCGACCAGCGCTGAGGTGGCGGTCTGCCTGATGATCTCGGGGCGGCCGTCGGCGATGGCGCGGCCGGTGTCCAGGTATTCCAGGTAGCGCGGCACCCGGATCGTGCCGTGGGAAGGGTGCCCCGACTGGTCAGCGAGGATCAGCGAGTCGACCAGGGCGGTGGCGATGTCGGCCGGGGTGCCGGCCTTCACGAACAGACTCTCGGCGTATTCCCGTAGCGCTTCCGTGGGTACCTGGGGCATGGCGTCTTCCTGATTCTCGGTTGGTTGCGGAACCGGTGCCGAGGATACAACGGCTCGGGGAAGCCAGGAAAACAGACTCCGGGCAAGACCCGGGAGTCGCGCCGGCAGCCGGACCGAAACCGGCCCGGCGAGTCGCTACATCTTGCCGAGCATGAACCGGAGGTCCTCGCTCATCATCTCCATGTCCCACGGCGGGTCCCAGACCATCTCAATGTTGGCCAGTTCGACGCCGTCGACCTTCTCGACCGCCTCCTTGGTGTTGGAGACGATCATCGGGCCGACCGGGCACATTGGGGTCGTCAGGGTGAGATCGATATTTACGGTCGACTCATCGACCTCGACGTTGTAGATGAGGCCCAGGTTCCAGATGTCGAGATTGAGCTCGGGATCGACGACGGTTTCCAGGGCGGCGATTACATCTTCTTTGGTGGCCACTGGTTGTCTCCAGGTGAGGTGGGTTGGCGGGCAGGTCTTGTTGCGGGATCAGGCGGGCGCGACGATCAAGTCGCTCGCCTGAGAAAGACTAGCGCACCGGACGGGTGGTAGGTCCAGAGGAGGTTCGGACGGAAGGGGGGTGGAGTACTGAATCGACCAGAAGTAGCGGTCGGACTCCAGCGCAAGCACCTGGCCGTGTCGCTTGAAAATCCGGCGCAGCTGAGAA
>CAYYTN010000401.1:0-2309 GCA_964474495.1 uncultured Chloroflexota bacterium | reverse complement strand
ACGGTTTCGAGCGACTGGAACTCAGCGAAGAGGTGCCGTCGGCGGTGGCCGACGACGACTTCCTCACCGATCTGCACGCGGCCGGCTACGAGCACATCGACGACGCCCAGGGCGTACGCCATCACATGTACTACCTGCCGCAGCCCTCGCAGCTGCCGGACGAATTGCACACCACTACCTGGACGGCGCAGCGGACCATCGACTTCCTGGAATCGCGCTCGGCGAGCGACCGGCCCTTCTTCGCCTTCACCTCGTTCATCAACCCGCACCCACCGTTCGATCCAACCATCCCGTTTGCGTCGCTGCACGACCCGGCCGCGCTGCCCGCGCCGGCGCGCGGCGAGCACGATCGCGAAACCGCCTGGCCGATGGCCCGCGCCCAGACCTACGGCAAGTGGATGGAGAACACCGGCGAGCCGCTGTCGCAGGCCATCAAGGCCGCCTACTACGGCTGCGTCAGCCAGATCGATTTCCAGGTCGGCCGGATGCTCGACGCGCTGGAACAGACCGGCCAGCGCGAGGACACGCTGGTCGTTTTCGTCTCCGATCACGGCGAGCTGCTGGGCGATCACTACCAGTGGGGCAAGCGCAGCTTCTACGACGCCGCCGCGCGGATTCCCTTCGTGCTGAACTGGCCGGGCCGGTTGCCGGCGGGCGAGCAGCGCGACCAACCGTTGGGCCTGCGCGACCTGGCGCCGACCTTCCTGGGGCTCGCCGGGGCCGACTCGGATAGAGCCCTGGATGGCGCCGACCTGCTGCCGGTGGCGCTGGGTGAAGACGACGCCTGGCGCGATATCACCTTTGGCGAGCTCTTCGACGACGACCGCGCCACCTTCATGGCCGGCGACGGGCGCTGGAAGTACGCCTACGCGGTCAACGGCGGCCGCGAGGTGCTGTTCGACCAGGAGGCCGATCCCGACGAACTGGTGGACCGATCCGGCGACCCTGCCGCCGGTGAGCAAAAGGCCCGCCTGCGCGGCGCGCTGGTGGAGTTCTTCCGGCGCGAGGGGCTGGACCGGCGGCTGGATGGCGACGATCTGCGCGCCGTCCCGGAACGCGATATCCACCCGGGCGAGGTCCGCGGCGGGATCGATTCGCAGGGCCGCGATCGCGCTTACGCCAAGTTCCGCAGGGCGCCGATCGCCGAATCGATCGAGCGCAACCCGCTCTCCGGCGGACAGACGCGGGCGAATTGGGGCACCGACGCGAAGAAGTAGGGCAGACACAGCCTGACAGGCACCGCCCGCCTCTCCTCGTGCGTTAGCCCGCCCTCAGTCCGCGTCGTCAGCCGTCCGCAGGCACAGCAGACACAGTCTGCATCTTCTACGTGCCGCCGTCCGCGCTCAGTCGGGATCGACACCCGGGCGCAGGCACAGCAAACACAGTCTGCATCTTCTACGTGCCGCCGTCCGCGCTCAGTCGGGATCGACACCCGGGCGCAGGCACAGCCTGATTCTTCTGCCGGCGCAGGCGCGGCCTACTCATCTATTGAGGGACACGGGTCAGATGCGATCGCTGGCACAGCCGGCTTCTTCTACGTAGGGCCGCCCGCGCTCAGCCCGAGTCGTCACCCGGCCGCAACCCCGGCGGCACACACTCCAGGTGGAAGTACACGTACCCGCGCCCGGGGAACTCAAACCGCGTCATCGCCTCGCCCGCCCGGATCGCGCCGCCGTGCGGGCACGGGCCGAACTCCAGCGCCGCCATGTCCTCTTGCGTCGCGGCAAAGACGTGAATCGGATCGGCCTCCCGCTCCCTGAGGGTCTGATACAACTCATCCCGCGCACAGGCGTAGTCCCGTTCGGCGGTCTCGTGGGTGTGGGGGAAGACGTGGTGCATAGCGGTAATCCCGGATCGGCGACTGGTACCTAATCGTAGCTGCCCGACGTCACCGCGGCATCACCCGCTAACATGGCGACATCTCCGAGAGCAAGGAAGAAGTTGTCGTGACATTCGCCGAGATGGATCTGAACGAGGCCGAACAGAGTCTTATCGCCGCCGCGCAGGTTGGCGAAGTCTGCAATCTCCAGGTGGAGGATGAAGAGAAGGACGATCCCGCCAATGGTGCCTCATGGGGTCCCGAGCGCACCATTCAGGACGAAGTGATCCGAATGCTATGCGTCGGGGCAATTCCGGATGTGCAGGTTGACTATCGCGGCGTGCGGCTGCGAGGTGCAAGGATCACAGGGAATCTGAATCTGAACGAAGCTACGCTCCATGATCCGCTGTGGCTCAATTACTGTCGGTTGGAGGGGGTTGTGTTGCTTTCGAACGCACGGACCAGGACTTTGTCGCTTGACGGGTCGCTC
>CAYYTN010000400.1:0-2322 GCA_964474495.1 uncultured Chloroflexota bacterium | reverse complement strand
TCCAACTTCCACGGGTTGTGCACCGGATGGAACGCCGAGTTCTCGTTGGAGGAGCCCATCGCGAACTCGTCCATGTTGGTCTTGCCGATCACCACCGCGCCGGCTTCCTGCAACTTCTTCACCACCGTCGCGTCGTAGGGCGGCACGAAGTCTTCCAGGATACGGCTGGCGCAGGTGGTCCGCACGCCCGCCGTCGACAGCACGTCCTTGAGCGCGATCGGGATGCCGCACAGCGCCGGCGCGTCGCCCTCGGCCAGCCGCCGGTCGGCCGCCGCCGCCTGCGCCAGCGACTCTTCGCCCATCAGCGTCAGGTAGGCCCCCACGTCCGCCTCCACGCTCGCCACCCGTTCCAGCACCGCCGAAGTCAGCTCCACCGAGGTGATCTCGCCGGCCCGCAGCGCCGCGGCGGCGGCGTGGGCGGTGGTGTCCCAGAGCGAGGCCATTAGTCGCCCTGGTCCTCCGGCAGCACCGCCGGAACCGCCAGATGTCCGGACTCGACGCGGGGCGCGTTGGCCAGCACATCTCCGGCCGGCAGCGACGGCTCCACCACGTCCTCGCGCAACACGTTTGGCAGCGGGATCACCTGCGCGGTCGGCTCCACGTCGGCCGTGTCCAGTCCTTCCAGTTCCTCGAAGTGCTCCAGGATCTGCGCCAGGCTTTCGCCCATCGCCTGCTTCTCGGCATCGCTCAGCGCCAATCGCGCCAGCGTCGCCACGTGCTCCACCTGTTTCGGGTCCAGCATTCGGATCTCCCGGGGGCCGCGCCGCGTCCCGGCGTTCGGCAGCGGATTATATATAGAATGCGCTCCTTCCGACCCGTACCCCTGGAGACAAGTTGCCGCTCCTCGTCGCCGCGCTCTCAGCCACCCCATCTCCCGTCTCAGTCAGCGCCATGGTCGCCCGCATCATGGAGACGAGCGTACTTTGCCCCTTCTTGTAGGGGCCCTTTCGGCGACCATGGCCCTGTCGATCCTCGGCGACTCCATGCTCTACGCCGTCCTGCCGGCCCACGCCGCCTCGCTGGGCATCCCGGTCGCCGGCGTCGGCGTCATCCTTTCGGTCAACCGCTGGATTCGCCTGGCCACCAACTTCGGCGCCGCCGGGGTGTTTCGGCGGCTCGGGTCCCGCAGCGGCCTGATCGTCGGCTCGCTGCTGGCCACCGCATCGACGCTCAGCTACGGGCTGTTCCCCTATCTCGGGGCGTTGATCCCGGCCCGCATCGCCTGGGGGGCCAGCTTCTCGCTGCTAAGGCTGGGGGCCTACGCCGGGATCATCCAGGAAGGCCGCGACTCGAGCCGCGGCCGCCTCATGGGACTCCACCAGGCCATCTCCCGCACCGGCAGCCTGGTCGCCGTGTTGCTAGGCGGGTTCCTCGCCGTGACGATCGGCTTCCGCGCCACCGCCATCGCTTTCGGCCTGGTCGGTTTCCTGGGCCTGGGGCTGGTGCTCCGCTTCGCCCGCCGGCTGCGCCCGGACCCGGCCCCCAGCGCCACCGCCGTCCGGCCGCGCATCGACCTGGCCTGGACCGCCGCCAATCGACTCAACCTGGCCGTCCTGATCGCCGCCTTCATCAGCCCCGGCGCCGCCGTCGCCACCATCGGCCTGCTGCTCTACCGGCGCTACGGCGAAGTACTCGAATTCGGCGGCTTCAGTATCGGCATCGCCGCCGTCGCCGGGGTGTTCGTGGCCACCAAGTTCACCGCCGACATCCTCATCTCACCCATCTTCGGCGACGTCTCCGACCGCCTCGGCCGCCGCCCCCTGGCCGCGCTGGCCGTCGCCCTCACCATCGCCGGCCTGTTGCTCCTCGCCTTCCCCTTCCCGCTCCCGATCCTGGCCCTCGGGGCCATCCTCATCAATGTCGCCGCCGCCGGTCTCTACATTATTCTCGAAACCTGGGCCGCCGACCTGGCCGGGGCGGGCGACTGGCGCCTGTTGATGAGCACCTTCGCCACCGCCCGCGACGCCGGCAGCGCCCTGGCGCCGCTACTCGCCTTCGCGCTGGCCGCGGTCATCAGCCTGGCCTGGGTCTACGCCGGCTGCGCCGTCCTGGCCTTCGCCATCCTGTTCATCCTTCCCCGCTCCCCTGCGCCGCAATCGCCAAAAGCCTAGAATCCAACCCTGCGTCGCTCATCAACCGCGGAGAAGCACCATGGCCGACCTTTCGATCTACGCCGGTTTCCATCCCGCCACCATCAAGCAGGGGCTCAGCTTCGAAGAGCGCTGCCGTATCACCAGCGACGCCGGCTTCCGGCACTCAGCCTTCGACATCGCCGGCGCCATCGACTACGACGACACCCACGGGCCGGGCGCCGCCGCCGAT
>CAYYTN010000399.1:0-2331 GCA_964474495.1 uncultured Chloroflexota bacterium | reverse complement strand
GCTACCGTACCTTCATGTCCGGCAAGTGGCACATCGGCGGCTCCCACTACCTCCGTGAGCAGGACGAATGGGACCTCGGCGGCGAGACCCAGCCCATTCCCGTCACCCGCGGTTTCGACGAGCACTTCGGCACCCTCACCGGCGGCGGTAGCTACTACGACCCCACCACCCTCGTCCACAACCACGACCTCATCGGGCCCGACACCGACGACTTCTACTACACCGACGCCATCGCCGACAACGCCGTCCGCATGATCGACGGCCACGGCTCTTCCGACGATCCCTTCTTCCTCTACCTCGCCTTCACCTCCCCCCACTGGCCGCTGCACGCACCTCCCGAAGACATCGCCAAATACGAAGGCAAATACACCGGCGGCTGGGACGAACTACGCAAGAACCGCCACGAGGAACTCGAGGGCCAGAAGTTGCTCGACTCACGCTGGGCCATCAGTCCCCGCGACGAGCAATCCGTCGACTGGCGCGAGGTCGAGGACAAGGATTGGGACGCCGCCCGCATGGCCGTCTACGCCGCCATGGTCGACCGCATGGACCAGGGCATCGGCCGCGTCCTCGCCAAGCTCGACGGGATGGGCGTCGCCGACAACACCCTGGTCATCTTCCACTCCGACAACGGCGGCTGCGCCGAGTTCCTCAAAGAAGACGGCGTCGCCGACTTCGTCCCCCCCGAGACTCGCGACGGGCGCCCCATGCAGATGGGCAACCGTCGCAGCGTCACCCCCGGCCCCGACGACACCTACATGAGCTACGACCTGCCCTGGGCCAACGCCAGCAACAGCCCCTTCCGGCTCTTCAAGCACTGGGTCCACGAAGGCGGCATCTCCACCCCGTTCGTCGCCCGCTGGCCCGGCCAGATCAAGGCCGGCCACATCGCCCACGCCCCCGCTCACATCACCGACCTCATGCCCACCTTCGTCGAACTCGCCGGCGCCACCTACGCCGACGAAGTCGACGGCAACTCCATCCCCGCCATGGAAGGCGAGAGCATCTTCCCGGCCCTGCAGGGCAAAGACTGGGAGCGCCAGCGCCCCATCTGCATCGAGCACGAAGGCAACTGCGCCGTTCGCGACGGCCAATGGAAGCTCGTCCGCAAATACCCCGGCGACTGGGAGTTGTATGACATGGAGGCCGACCGCACCGAGCTCAACGACCTCGCCGCCGGCAACTCCGAGCGCGTCGCCCGCATGGTCCGCATCTGCGACGAGTTCACCGCCCGCGCCGGAGTCAAGCCCTGGGACCACATGCTCGACCAAATCGAAACCTCCGGCTGGCTCCAGGGCGACGCCGCCGTCGCTCCCGCCCGCCCCGGCGGCTACGCCTAGCGCCCAACCCGACACCCGACGGAAGGAGACCCCGATGGCCACCGACCCCGAAGCCCGCCGCCAGGAACTCTATGGCCTGCTCGGCGACCTGCCCGATCGCCACCGCCCCGTCGCCGCCCGCACCCTCACTGTTGAAGAGCGCCCTGGGTACGTAATCGAGAACCTCATCCTCGATCTCAACGGCATCGAAGACGTTCCCGCCTACTTCGTCCGCCCCAAAGACGGTTCCGGGCCCTACCCCACCGTGCTCTACAACCACGCCCACCACGGTGAGTACCTTGTCGGCCGCAACGAACTCATCAACCCCCGCGGCAAGCTCGAGTCCTACGCCGACGCCCTCGCCACCCGCGGAATCGCCTCGCTTTGCTTCGACACGTGGATGTTCAACGAGCGCCGCGGCCGTTCCGGCGGCGAGATCTTCCGCGAAATGCTCTGGAAGGGCCAGGTCCTCTGGGGAATGATGGTCTACGACAGCATCAAGGCCGTGGACTACCTGGTCACCCGCGACGACGTCGACCCCGACCGCATCGCCACCTACGGCATTTCCATGGGCAGCACCATGGGCTGGTGGCTCGCCGCCCTCGACCAGCGCGTCAAAGTCACCGTCGACATCTGCTGCCTGACCGACTACGAAGCCCTCATCGAAACCCGCGGACTCGAGGGCCACGGCGTCTACTACTACGTGCCCAGGTTGATGAAGCACTTCACCAGCGGCCAGATCAACGCTCTCATCGCCCCCCGTCCCCACCTCGGCCAGGCCGGCATCTACGATCCGCTCACCCCGCCGGTCGGTCTCGACCGCATCGACCGCGAAGTCACCGCCGCCTACGCCGCCGCCGGCGCCGAGGACGCCTGGAAGCTCATCCGCTCCGCCACCGGCCACTTCGAAACCGCCGAAATGCGCGTCCAGACCCTCGCCTGGCTCGACCGCTGGCTCTAGCCCGCGCTTTTGCGTAGAGGGAGGGGTGGGGCCTAGCATGCGGGACCATCC
>CAYYTN010000398.1:228-2333 GCA_964474495.1 uncultured Chloroflexota bacterium | reverse complement strand
ACCACCAACCTGACGGCGGTGGTGACGGTGGCGGATGACGGGGGGAGTTCGGGCCGGTTGCGCCGCGATTTTGGGCTGATGCCGCCGGGGGATATCCGCAACTGCCTGACGGCGCTGGCGGATTCGGAATCTTTGATGACCAAGCTGGTGCACTATCGCTTCGAGCAGGGTGATGGATTGAAGGGGCACAGCCTGGGGAATCTGCTGATCGCGGCGATGCGGGACATCGAGGGGGGGATAGACCAGGGGATCGAGAGCCTGAGCCAGGTGCTGCGGATCCAGGGGGAGATCGCGCCCTCTTCGATGACGGATGTGCACCTGGCGGCGGAGCTGGAAGACGGGACGATCGTGGTCGGAGAATCCCAGATCGGCCAGCGGGGCAAGATCAAGCGAGTATTCCTGCAGCCGAAACACGTGGCGGCCAATGAAGACGCGGTGTCGGCGATCCTGGCGGCGGACCTGGTGGTGATTGGGCCGGGCAGCGTGTTCACCAGCATCCTGCCAAACCTGCTGGTGCCCGATATCGTGGCCGCACTGCGCGCTTCGCGGGCGGTGAAGGTCTACGTCTGCAACGTGGCTACGGAATCGGGCGAAACTGACGATTTCGGGCCAACCGACCATGTGCGGGTTCTGACCGAGCACGTCGGCCCCGGGCTGTTTCACTACGTGGTCCTGAACAACCGGACCGATGTGGGGGAGAACAACGAGAACGGCGACATCCGAATAGTCGCGGCATCGCCGCGCGAGCAGGCGGATTTGCAGCGGGGCGGCCTGGAGGTCGTTTCCGCGGACGTCATTGATGTGGATTCACCGGAGCACCACCATCCCGAGCGACTGGCCGAGACGGTGATGCAGCTCTACGAAGGCGCGTCGGCATCTCCACGAGTGGTCGAC
Source organism: uncultured Chloroflexota bacterium (assembly GCA_964474495.1). Classification (GTDB taxonomy): domain Bacteria; phylum Chloroflexota; class UBA11872; order UBA11872; family VXNJ01; genus JASLPR01. The sequence continues at coordinate 1,439 of CAYYTN010000398.1, read as the reverse complement.
TTCCCTGGCGCCATTCCCGGACATCCGGGGTTCTAGACAACCTGACCCCAAAAGTCACGCTAGTGACTGAAATCACCGGCCGAACCTGCGAAGGTTCGGCACAATCCAGCATCTTCAATCGGAAGGCAGACCCTTATGCGGGTAGCGATAAACGGTTTCGGGAGAATCGGGCGGTTGGTGTTCCGGACTCTTACAGAACGCCAACCGGGGATCGAGATCGTGGCGATCAACGACCTGACGGATGCGGCGACGAACGCCCACCTGCTGAAATACGACTCGAACTACGGCGCGTTTCCCGGCGCCATCGAGGTCAACGGACACGAGATGATCGTGGACGGGCAGGGCATCGAGGTGCTGGCGCAGCGCGATTGGGACCAGTTGCCCTGGGGCGACCTGGGCGTACAGGTGGCGCTGGAGTGCACCGGGGTCGGAACCGGCCGCGCCATGGCCGGGAAACATGTCGCGGCGGGGGCGAAAAAGGTCCTGATCTCGGCACCCTCGGGCGATGCCGACGCGATGATGGTGCTTGGCGTGAATGACGATACCTACGATCCGGCCAGCCACCACATAGTGTCCAATGCCTCGTGCACGACCAACGGCCTGGCGCCACCGGTGAGCGTGGTGCATAACGAGTTTGGAATCGTGAAGGGCCAGATGACCACGGTGCATTCCTACACCGGCGGACAGGCGATCCTGGATACCCAGAAGAAGGACCTGCGCGACGCCCGTTCGGGGGCATTGAATATCGTGCCGGCATCGACCGGAGCGGCCCGGGCGATCGGCCAGGTGATCCCCGACCTGAACGGCAAGCTGGACGGCGCGGCCTACCGGGTCCCGACGCCGACGGTGTCGATCGTGGAGTTCGTGGTTTTGCTGGAGAAGTCCACGACCGTCGAGGAACTCAACGGGAAACTGCGCGAGGCCGCCGAAGGGCGCCTGGCCGGGATCATGGATGTCTCGGATGAGCCGCTGGTCTCGATGGATCTGAAGGGCAACGAGCATTCGTCGATCGTCGACTCCGGTTCAACGATGGTGGTCGACGGGAACCTGGCGAAGATCGCGGCCTGGTATGACAACGAGTGGGGCTACGCCTCGCGGCTGGCCGATATGGCGGCGTTCCTCGGGACGAACTCTACCGGGTAGCGCCAGGACGTCGGTATCCCGAGCCCCAGGAGAAGTTCATTGCGAGATCTGCGCACCGCCGACCTGGC
>CAYYTN010000398.1:0-218 GCA_964474495.1 uncultured Chloroflexota bacterium | reverse complement strand
GGGTGGACCTGAACGTGCCGACCGACGAATCCGGGGCGATGACCGACGACACACGGATGGTGGCGGCGCTGCCGACGCTGGAGTACGTGGCGGCGGCGGGCGCCCGGGTGCTGGTGCTGGCGCACTTCAAACGCCCCAACGGCAAGCCCGATCCAGCGATGTCGCTGCGGGTGCTGGCGGAGCCGCTGGCGGAGCGGCTGGGACGCCGGGTGGAATTC
>CAYYTN010000397.1:0-2352 GCA_964474495.1 uncultured Chloroflexota bacterium | reverse complement strand
GTGTCCTCCGGGTGGGGCTGTCGCTGGTTCTGGTTGGCGCCATCGCGCCGCCGATCTAGTCTGTGCGCGGATACATTACACGGACCGCCACAATGACATCGAACCGCACCAAAACTCACCGACGAATGCTCGGCGTCGGACTCGGGCCCGCCGACACCGCCGCCGCTGTCGCCGGCTATGCCGCCGTCGCCGATCGCGCCGACCTGATCGAGCTGCGCCTCGACCTGATGGGCGAGTACGACCTGCCCGCTCTCGTCGCCGAACGCCTCCTTCCGCTGGTCGTGACGAACCGCCCGGTCCGCGAGGGCGGGCGCTACGAAGGCGACGAGAAAGCCCGCGTCGCGACTCTCGTCCGGGCCCTCGACCTGGGGGCCGAGTACATCGACCTCGAATTCGACGCCTTACCGCTCCTCCCACCCGTCTACCGGGACCGCACAATCCTTTCTCATCACGACTTCGAGCGCATGCCCTCCGATCTCCCGGCCATCCGCGACCGTCTGGCCGCCACCGGCGTCGTGATCGTCAAGGTCGTCGGCATGGCCCGCAGCCCCGAAGACTCCCTCCCCGTCCTCAAGCTCTTCGAGGACTCCGCCACCCCAATCATCGCCATTGCCATGGCCCCCGCCGGACTCATCAGCCGCGTCCTTGCCCTGCGCCACGACAACTGCTTCCTCACCTACGCCACTCCCGCCACCGGCGCCGAAGTTGCCCCCGGGCAGCTATCGCTCGACACCCTCACCCACACCTACCGGGCCCGCGAAATCGGCCCCGCCACCGTCGCCTTCGGCGTCCTCGGTGACCCGATTGATGAGCGGCTGCTGGCCGAACTGAACGCCGCTCTGCGCAGTGCCTGCGCCGACGCCGTTGCCGTGCCCCTCGCCATCAAGCCCGCCGCCGCCCCCACCTTTTTCGACTTTGGCTTCGCCGGAATCTGGGACCTTGCCGCCGGGGCCGTCCTTGACGAAAGCGGCTCCCCCCCCGTCGATGATCTGGGCCAGGTCGTCGAGCGCTGGACCGGCCGCCCCTAGCGGATCCCGGTCCAGCCCGGCGCCGTGTACTTCTCCCGCGCCAGCGCCGCCGCCCGCTCCTCCTCCGCCGCCGTCGCAACCCCTCCCCCCCCTCCGGCAGGTAGTCCCGCAGGGTCGAAGTACAGGTGTATACGCTCTCGGCGCCGTTGCCCCCCGCCGCGAAAGCAATGGAACCGGAGGAGCCGGCCAGCATCAGCGAGCCGTGCTGCAACACCACCCCCCGCCGCCGCGTCTGCGCGCTGCCCAGGACCTTCCTACCTTCCAGCGTCAACTCCCAGGGACCCGGCTCCGCGAAGCAGTCGAAGCCCTTCGCCGGCCGCGCCGATTCCGGTGCCGCCGCCACCGGCGCCCCCATCTCCCGCAGCGCCCCGGCGAACGGCTCGCTCAGCCGTCGCTGCGAAGCCACCACGCCACCCGCTACCAGCTCCACGCCCGTCCCCACGATCACCGCATACGTCACGCACTCCCGGTGCAAGATCGCGTTGCCGCCGGTCAACCGCCGCACGATCTCGATCCCCTGTCGCCGGCACTCGCTCGCGTCCACCACCGCGAACTCCTGGAAGTAGCCGATCGTCAGGCACGCCGGTTCCCAGTCATAGAAGCGCAGCACCGGGCTGCCGCCCGCCCGCACCGACTCCATCAGCGCCTCGTCCATCGCCATGTTCCCCGCCCCCGGGCCTGGAGCGGTCACGATCAGGCGCCACCTTTCGCGCCCCGCCGCGTCACCCAACCCGGTAGGGCTCCAGCGCCGCGTAGTTCGGTTCGATGCCAAATCCCGGCCGGTCCGGCGGCGCCAGCATCCCGTCCTTGTCCAGCTTCAGCGTGTGCTTGAACTTCGTATCCCACAGCGGGTCCACCGTGCCCCGGTAGTACTCCAGGATCAGCCCCGCCGGCACGCCCGCCACCAGGTGAATATGCACCTCCTGCCCGCCGTGCGGAGACAGCGCCAGGTCGTGCGCCGCCGCCAGGTCCGCCACCTTTCGGTACTCCGTCACCCCGCCCATGATGTTCGCGTCCGGCTGCAGAATCGCCGCCGCCTTGTGCTCGATCAGGTCGCGATAGCCGTAGCGCGTGTACTCGTTCTCGCCGGTCGCGATCGGAATCGACGTAGCCGCCACCACCCGCGCGTGTCCGGCGTAGTCATCCGCCCCGCAAGGCTCCTCGAACCAGTAGATGTCATACGGCTCCATCAACTTCGCCAGCCGAATCGCCTCATGCGCCCGGTACGCCCCGTTGGCGTCTACCATCAACTCCACCCCCGGCCCCACCGCCTCCCGCGCGACCCGCACCCGTTCCACATCCGCCGCGATCGTCTCCCCGCCCA
>CAYYTN010000396.1:0-2357 GCA_964474495.1 uncultured Chloroflexota bacterium | reverse complement strand
AGGTCGAAGCCCTCGTATGTGGCGACAAACTCGGCGGCCGGCGCCTCCGGTACATTTTTGCAGCGGGCCAGGGTGATGTGGGGATGGAACTTCCGTCCCTCCGGCGGCAGCCCGGCATTTATACAGGCGGCTTCGATCTTCGCCTGCAGATGGACCAGCGCCTCGGACTTTTCGACGCCGGCCCATAACGCCCGCACCCGTCCACGCGAGCCGAAGGTGCCCAGCCCGGCCAGCCGGATATCGAAGGCCGGCGCGGCGACGCGCGACAACCATGTGTCGATCTCCGTGGCCACCGGCGACTCCACCTCACCGATGAAGCGCAAGGTGACGTGCATGTTTTCCGGCGGCACCCAGCGGGCGCCGGGTAAGGGGGCGCGCACCAGGGCCAACCGTTCCCTTACGGCATCAGGCAGTCCTAGAGCGGCAAAGAGCCTGATCATTTTTCTCGCTGCCGTCAGTCCTCGAGGAATAGGCTCAATACACCGGTGTAGGTGTAGAGCCGGCCATTGGATATCTCGCCGTTGCCGAAAAAGCCAACGACCGGAATATCGCCCAGGGCCGCGCGGATCATCGCCAGTTCCTGCGACCCCGGCCCGAATTGGTTGGGTCCGCGGGCGACGCAGCTGTGATAGACGCCGCCGCGGATACCCGGCCCCGCCCGGCCTTTCAGGGATTCGAGCATGCGCGTCATATCCTCGACGGCACTAGCCCCGTCGCGGCGCACAAACATCACCTTGTCGCCCTCGGTGAGCACCGCGCCGATCGCCAGCCACCCCTGGTTGGCGTCGATACCGATCAAATTGCGCACCATGTAATCGCCGGTGTCCGAACCCGCCACCGGCTCCGCGGCATGGATATAGCCGGCAACGCGCTGCAGGTCGCGGGCCAGCAGGTCGCCGATATCTTCGTTGAAAACATCGAGCGCCAGCCGCCCGTCGAGCTCTGTGACGATTTGCTCGTCCATGCCGGTGATGGTGTGCAACGGGCCGATTGGCGAACAGCCCTGGGTGAGGCCGGTCGCCACTGGCACCGTTTCACCGAACAATACGCCCGACAGACCGCCTCCAGTGGCCGCGCCAGCTATCTGGCCGGTCTCGGTCGCAGAGCTGGTGAGGCCGCCGACCAGATAAGATTCCGTTGCCTCCGCCAACTCCGGCACCAGCGACAGCACGCCGGCGCCGCGCGGATCGACATGAACGATGGCGAACCGCGGGTGCTGCGCAGCAATCCAATTACCCACCGCCCCCAGAGTTTCAGCGCTACCTTGCGCCGTGGTTATCGAGGGTACCAGCCGATAACTTTCAGTCGGGACTTCCAGCGCCATAATCGCCATCGCTGGCGTGTCGAAATATTCGATTCCGGTGGCGCAGATCGCCGGCGCCACCGCGCCGGTCCAGTCGGCGATACTGGTGCGCTGCCGTAATTGCGCGAGGATATCATCGAGATCGCCAGCAAGCGGCTCGGTGACATACAGCAGGCCGAGACCGCCCGGCGCCGGAGCCCAGTCGTCGAGGCAGTGATCCAACAGGCTCTGCCAGCCCTGCCACTGGGTAATCGGGCCGTCTTCGGTCACGCCGGCATGGGCATATGCAAATGACGTCATGTCATGGTTCCGTCAGCGGCCATTGTTCTTTGCACGTTGTTCGATTTCAGCCAACGCCCGAAGCAGGTGCGGCGTGAACCGTTCGACAATGACGCGCACACCCGCCGCATTGGGGTGAATACCGTCGGGCTGATTGAGCGCCGGTTGCGCCGCCACGCCATCGAGAAAAAAAGGATAGAAAACGACCCCATGGCGTTTTGCAAGCCGCGGGAAAACCGCTTTGAACGCGTCGCCATAGGCGCGTCCCATGTTTGGCGGCGCCAGCATACCGGTCAACACCGCCGGGACGCCCCTGCCGGCCAGGCGCGTCAGGATAGCGTCGAGATTAACCTCCATATCCGCCGGAGCGAGGCCGCGCAGGGCGTCGTTGGCGCCCAGTTCGACGATTACCAGATCGGGCACGAGATCGGGGTTGCCAGCGAGCACCCAATCGAGGCGCGCCAAGCCGCCCGCGCTCGTATCCCCTGACACGCCGGCATTCACCACCCGCGCCTTTACCCCGGCATCACGCAAAGCGGCTTCCAGGCGCACAGGAAACGAGTCGTTCGAGACGACGCCAAAGCCGGCGGTCAGACTGTCACCGAGGGCGACAATCACGGTCTCGTCATTCGCCGCCAACGCCGTTCCATATAGACTGGCCGACACTCCCGCGAAGGCCCACATTACGGTTAGGATAACGGCGAAACGCCTTAAGACAGCGCAGGTTCGGTCCAGCAGCTTGCCGTTGACCGGAGCGTACATAAGGAAATAAGGG
>CAYYTN010000395.1:0-2361 GCA_964474495.1 uncultured Chloroflexota bacterium | reverse complement strand
ACCTGGTGCCGCAGGTGGTGGTGCAGAGCGAGAACGGGGCGGGCAACCTGCAGGTGGTCCACGGGACGCCGCGCAGCGATGAGGAAGGGTTCATGGATGGCGACAACGACCAGCGGCTGCGCATGCTGGCGGGCGGCTCGATGGCCTACGCGATCATCGGATCTCATACGCATCGTTCGTTCGCGCGGATGGTTGAGGGCACGCTGATCGCCAACGCGGGATCGGTGGGTCGGAGCTACGAGGGCCGGGCGGGTCGGGCGACCTACCTGGCGGTGCACGACCGAACCGGGCTGTGGCATGTGGATATCCGCCAGGTGCGCTATGACAACCGCCGGGCCTACCGCGAGATCACCGAATCGGATTTGCCGCTGGACAGCAAGTACGCCGAGTCGCTGATGACGGCGGCCGCGCCGGCTCTGACCTGACCGGCCCGCTCCGCGGGTTCGCCAGGGGCTGAATGACGGCTGAGGCGGGCGGCGCCGCGCAACCCCGCTTCGGACATCGCCACTGCCGCTACTGCGGTGGCCTGACCGAAACCCGCAACCCGACCGGTACCCACCTGCGCTGCACCGAATGCGGGCGCGAGCTCTATGTGAACGCCAAGCCCTGTGCGGAGACGTTGATCATCGGCGAGCAGGGGCTGCTGCTGCTGCGCCGGACGATCGAGCCGTTCTACGGCTACTGGGATATCCCGGGCGGGTTCCTGGAAGAGGACGAACTGCCGGAGGATGGGGCATGCCGCGAGGCGCTGGAAGAGGCCGAGCTGGCGGTGGAGATTCGCGGGCTGATCGGGATGACGCTGGATGACTACCGGGGCGAGGAGAAGCTGACGGTGCTGACGATCTCGTACCTGGCGGAACCGCTGGGCGAGCCCCACGCCGGCGACGAGACGGGCGAGGTGGGGTGGTTTGCCGAGGATGCGATTCCGGAGAAGCTGGCGTTCGGGCACGCGCGGCAGACGATTCGGGAGGCGTTCGCGCTGCGCAAGAAGCTCGATGGAGAGTCCGGCTAGACGGACTCCGCGAGTTGGCGCAGGCGGGCTAGAGTTTCGGCGAGGTCGGCGTCGGTGGTGCGCGGGTTGACGGTGCAAAGCCGCAGCACCGGCCGGCCGTTGAGCGCCGTGCTCGTCACCAGGCTGTGGCCGTCGGCGACCAGGGCGTCGAGGAGGCGGCGGTGGGAATCTTCGGCGGACTCCGGATCGGACGAGGTGCGGTGGTGGCGGAAGGTGATGACGGCGAGCTGGGCCGGGGTGACGACTTCCCAGCATTCGGCTTCGCGGAGCATCTGCTCGGCGGTCTCGGCCACCTGGATGCCGCGCTCGATGGCGGACCGGAAGGCCGCCAGGCCGAAGACCTTGAACGACATCCAGAGCTTGAGCGCCCGAAAACGGCGGGTGAGCTCGAGTCCGTTGTCGCAGTAGTTGATCTCGCCGGCGGCCGCGCCGATGTTGCGCAGGTACTCGGGCAGGATCGCAAACGCGGACTCCAGTTGGGCGGCGTCGCGGACCAGCAGGCAGCCGATGTCGTAGGGCTGGAAGAGCCACTTGTGCGGATCGAGGACCAGCGAGTCGGCGCGGTCCAGGCCGGCCAGCAGCGGGGCGGCGCGGGGGCTGATGACGGCGGCGGCGGCGTAGGCGCCGTCGACGTGGAACCAGAGGTCCTCGGCGGCGCAGAGGTCGGCGATCTCGGGCAGGGGATCGACGGCGCCGGTGTTGGTGGTGCCGGCGTTGGCGATGACCGCCAGGGGCAGGAGCCCGGCGGCGCGGTCGGATTGGACGGCGCGGGTCAATTCGCGCGGATCGAGGCGCTGGCTGGCGTCGGAGTCGAGGCGGCGGAAGCGATCGCCGACGATCCCCAGCGTGCGCGCGGCGCGGTCGACCGAGGAATGGGTCTGGTCGGAGCAATAGAGCACCGCGCGGGGCCAGTCGGCTTCGGCGAGTCGCTCGCGGGCGACGGCCAGGGCGGTGAGGTTGGCCAGCGAGCCGCCGCTGACGAACAGCCCGCCGGCGCCGGCCGGCATCCCGCATAGCTGCCGCAGCCAGTCGATGGTGAGCATCTCAATGTGGGCCGGGCCGGAGGACTCGAACCAGGTGCCGGCGAAAACGTTGAAGCCGGCGGCCAGGGCGTCGCCCATCGCGCCGACGAAGTTGGAGGGCCCGGGAACGAAGGCGAAGAAACGCGGGTGGTCGGGGTGCATGATGTTGCCCATGACCGCCTCGCGGACGGTCTGCAGCACCGCCTGCGGGTCGGCGCCCTGCTCGGGCGGGGGCTCGCGGAGCAGCCGGTCGAGCGCGGCGCGGCCGGCGCGATTGGTGACCGGATTGTCGGGCAGGTCGGTGAAGTGGGCGACGATCTCGTCGGC
>CAYYTN010000394.1:0-2365 GCA_964474495.1 uncultured Chloroflexota bacterium | reverse complement strand
CCCGGCGGGCGCGCATTGTCGCGCGCCGCCGGACCTGCGCGGATCATCGGCCGGCCTCCGAGGCTTCCGGTTTCTTGCTGACTTCTGTATTCTGACTTCTGCATTCTTCGTCATGGAGGTTTCCGTGTTCCGATCCTTCTTCGCGGCTGTCCTTGGTTTGACGATTGTCGGCGCCAGTGTGGCCGGTGCGCAGCAGATTCCGCTCGACAAGATCACCGTGCCGCAAGGCTTCTCGATCGAGGTCTACGCGCCGAACGTGCCGAACGCGCGCTCGATGGCGCTCTCGCCCAGCGGCACGCTGTTCGTCAGCACGCGGCAGGTCGGCGACGTCTATGCCGTGATCGATCGCGACCAGGACCAGACGGCCGACGAGGTCATCACGATTGCCAGCGGGTTGATGATGCCCAACGGCGTGGCGTTTCGCGACGGGGCGCTGTATGTGGCCGAGCTGAGCCGCGTTCTGCGCTACGACGACATCGAGTCCCGGCTGCAGGACCCGCCGGAGCCGGTCGTGGTGGGAGGCGCATTCCCGTCGGAGCGGGCGCACGGGTGGAAGTTCATCCGGTTCGGGCCCGACGGCAAGCTGTATGTGCCGGTCGGGGCGCCCTGCAACATCTGCGACCGGACCGGCGAGGACATCCGGTTCGCCACCATCAACCGGATGAATCCGGACGGCAGCGGTGAAGAGGTGTTCGCCCATGGCATCCGCAATTCGGTCGGGTTCGACTGGCACCCCGAGACCGGCGAGCTCTGGTTCACCAGCAACGGGCGTGACCGTCTGGGCGACGAGCGGCCGGGCGACACGCTGAACCATGCGCCAGAGATCGACATGCACTTCGGCTTCCCATTCTGCCATCAGGGCGATATCCCGGATCCAGAGTACGGCGAGCGCCGCGGGTGCGACGAATTCACGGCGCCGGCACAGACGCTGGGACCGCACGTGGCGTCGCTCGGCATGCGCTTCTATACCGGATCGATGTTTCCCGCGCGGTACCGGAACCAGATCTTCATCGCCGAGCACGGGTCGTGGAATCGGAGCCCTGAGGCGGGGCACACCGGCTTCCGGATCACGGTGGCGACGCTCGACGGGAACCGCGTGACCGACTATTCGGTGTTCGCGGAAGGGTGGCTCGACCCCGACAACACCTCCTGGGGCCGTCCGGTCGACATCGAGGTGATGCCCGACGGCGCGCTCCTGGTGACCGACGACAGCGCCGGGGCCATCTATCGGATTACCTACGGGGGCTGAAGGTCTAGACGGCCGGGGCCATGCACGTGCCACGATTCGGCGCGGGACTGATCAGTCTCGCCATTCTGACCGGGGCCGTCAGCGCCCGCGCGCAGATCTCGCCGGAGCTGATTCGTGCGCGCACCGAGCGTGAGTGGACGATCAAAGCCGACAAGATGCGACAGCATCTGCTGCCGCTGATGCGCCAGCATGAGATCGATCTCTGGATCATCCTGAGCCGCGAGAACGCGCCAGACCCCCTGGTGGAGCTGTTCGGGGGCTACGGCATCACCGGGTGGTACGGCCACCGCAACGCCTATCTCTTCTTCGACCCCGGGTCCGGCAACCAGCTCGAGACGACGGCGATCGGCACCCACCTCAGCGGCCATCTCGACCGGTTCTACGACACCATCACGCTGTACGGCGAAGAGGGGCTGAAGCCACATCTTCGCGAGTACGTCCGGGTGCGGGCGCCGCGCCGGATCGCCATCAACCAGTCGCCTACGATCAGCATGGCCGATGGACTGACGGCCGAGCTGAAGACGTATCTGCTGGAGGCGCTCGGTGCGCCCTACGGCGACCGGCTGGTGGCGTCCGAGCCTCTGGTGGTCGACTACGCGTCGACGCATACACCGGCTGAGGACGCCGTCGAGCGTGAGGCCAGCGAGGCCACGTTCGCTATGCTGCGACGCGCGTTGTCCAACGAGGTGATCACGCCGGGGACGACGACGCTGATGGACGTGCAGTATTGGATCACCTCGGAGTGGAAGCGACAGGCCTTCGAGTTCAACTTCCCCGCCTCGCTCGACCTGCAGCGGGTCGGTGGCATCGAGCTCGACGACGCGTCGGACCCGGTGATCGAACGGGGCGACCTGTTGCACGTCGACTTCGGAGTCCGCAGCTCAGGCATCGTCGCCGACCAGCAGAAGATGGCCTATGTGCTCCGCGACGGGGAGACCGCGCCTCCGGCCGGCCTGGTCGACGCCTTCCAGGTGTCGTCACGTGCCGCGGCTATCGTCCTGGAGGAGATGCAGGTTGGTCGCATGGGCGTGGCGATCAAGCAGGCCGCCGAGACGCGGGCCGCTGCGACTGGTATCGATCTCCTTGTCTACTCGCACGTGCAGGGCTACTGGGTGC
>CAYYTN010000393.1:0-2369 GCA_964474495.1 uncultured Chloroflexota bacterium | reverse complement strand
CACGCCCGCCCGCAGTCGCCGGAGGCCGTCGCCGACGCCTTCGGGCCGCTGATCGCCGACGGCTGGACCGCCGCCAAATTCATGCCCGTGCCGGCCGAGCCCGACGCTGCAGGCCGCCCGCGCATGGACGTCGCCGACTCCATCCGCAAGGGCGTCGCCATCGTCGCCGCCGCCCGCGATTTCGTCGGACCCGACTTCGAGCTGCTGATCGAGACCCATGGCCGCCTGCGCCCGGTCGAAATCATCGAAATGGCCCGCCGCCTGGAGCCCTATGAGCCCATGTTCATCGAAGAGCCCACCCGCCCCGAGGCGATGGCCTCCTTCAAGCTGCTCCGCGAGAAGATCCAAATCCCCATCGCCACCGGCGAGCGCCTCTACACCCGTTGGGCCTTCCAGCCGCTCATCGAGGCCGAGTTGGTCGACTACCTGCAACCCGACATCGTCCACTCCCACGGGATCACCGAGGTCCGCAAGATCGCCGACTACGCCGACACCCACCTCATCAAGATGGCCCCCCACAACCCCCAGAGCCCGGTCAACACCATGGCCAGCCTGCACCTCGACCTGGTCATGCCCAACTTCGCCATCCAGGAAGTCATCTGGCCCTTCCCGCGTTTCTTCCACGAGCTATTCGACGGCATCCCGGAGATCAAAGACGGCTATGCCGCGCCGCCGGCCGCCCCGGGACTCGGCATCACGCTCAAAGAAGATCGCGCCCGCAAGATCGAGTACGAACCCTCGGCGATCGACGAGTTGATGCTCCCCGACGGGACCTATACCGACTACTAGTCGCCCGTCTCGTCGGTGGCCGGCAGGATGTCGGCGAACTCAAACCCGTCGCGATTGACGGTCTCCCCGGGTTCGATGGGGATTGGCGCGGAGAACATCGGCCCGGCGTGGACGAAGGTGTGGAACTCGCCGTTTTCGCCGCAGGGATCGGCGCCGGCCGGCAACTCGCTCACCATCCCCGCGTTCCACTCGCGTCCCGCAAACCCGGCATCGATCTGCTTCGGGTCCACGCAGGTGATCCGCGCCCGCAGGCCGCCTGCCTGCATTTCCTTCGCCAGCGCGGTGGTGTCCAGCTTCCACAGGGGAAATAGGGGCTCAATCCCGGTCCCGGCCATGCGGTCCAGCCGGTACTGGCGCACGTCCTCCAGGTACAGATCGCCGAACGCCACCGCATCAATCCCGGCGGCCTGCGCCCGTTCCATCGCTGCCCTCATCGCCGTCCGGTACTGCTCGTCGGAGCAGGGATGCGGCAGCTCAATCGGCCACAACTCCAGCCCGGTCGCCGCGGCCTGCATCTCCAACAAGGTACGCCGCACGGCGTGCATGGCCACCCGGTCGAACTTCGCGTTCAGCGACGTCAGCAGCCCCACCACCTCGATCTCGGGGTCCTGCCGTAGCTTGTACAGGGACCAGGCGCTGTCCTTGCCGCACGACCACGAAGGCAGAACCTTCTTCACCGGCGATCGACCCCCCCAAAGCGAAACGGCGCGAGCATCATACTCGCGCCGCCCGTTTTCGAAGTTGACCCGGGGCGCCCGCCGGCGACCCGGAAATCGTTATTCGGAGATGTCCTTCAGTTCCGCGCTGCCGTAGGACTGCACGAACTGGACTTCCTGGTGCACATCGTCCGGACCGCAGGCCTCGTCCAGCGGGACCCCGGCATCGGCGTCGGAACCCGTCACCAGGCCCGCTTCGATCAGGTAGGCCTCGACCTCTTCGCCGCTGACGTCGGCCAGGATACGGCCGTCGATGCGCATGCTGGGCTGGAAGCGCTGCCCGGTCATCGTCACCATCTCGAAGAAGTTCTCCGGGACGTTGATGATGTCCTTGTCCTCGTACTCAAGCTCGTACTTGGCGAAGACGGCGCGCACGCCGTTGCTCCAGCCGCAGGACGGTTTCATCCAGGCGGTGATCTCGGGTTTCTTAGTGGTATCTGCCAACGTTCGCTCTTCCTTTCACGCCTGTACGCATGGTTCAGGCGCTTCGACTGCCCCCGTTCGGCAGTTAATTGTATTTCCTCGGCCCGCAACCACCAAGGACTTGCCCGCTAGCCCGCCCCCTCGGGACCGGGCAGATCGGCCGGACTGAACAGCCCCGGGTTCACCTGCGCGCCGTCCCCCGCGATCGTGAACGGGAACTGCCGCTCGGCGAAGTCCGCCATAGCCTCCGGTTGCTCTTCGAGGCGCCGCGCCCAGCCGCCCCCCTCAAACATGATCGACCCCGGTGCGATCGCGTTGATCCGCACGTTGAACTGCGCCAGTTCCATCGCCAGCGCCGACGCCAGGTACAACTCCGCCGCCTTCGCCGAGCCGTACTGGGCCGGAACCGACGGAACCGCGCCGGTCACCGCCGACACCACC
>CAYYTN010000392.1:0-2370 GCA_964474495.1 uncultured Chloroflexota bacterium | reverse complement strand
CCCGCGGCAAGGCGGGTTGGCGCCGCACGACCTGGGATGAATCAACCGAGATCATCGCCGCCGCAAAGATCTACACGATCAAGAAATACGGCCCCGATCACTTGGCTTCGTTCTCGCCAATCCCGGCGATGAGCATGGTGAGCTTCACCTCCGGTCACCGCATGGCGAACCTGATGGGCAGCACCATGCTCAGCTTCTACGAGTGGTATCACGACCTGCCGCATATCATGCCGATGATGTGGGGCGATCAGACCGACGTACACGAAGCGGCCGATTGGTACCAGAGCGCCTACTGGATCGTAATGGGTTCCAACCTGCCGATGACTCGCACGCCGGACGCCCATTTTGCGTCGGAGCACAAGTACAACGGCGGCAAGATCGTCAATCTGTCGCCGGACTACGCCGATATCACCAAGTTCGCCGACCTTTGGGTGCCGGTGCGGGCCGGGACCGATGCGGCCTTCCTGTTGGCCTGCATCCACGTCATCCTCAAGGAATTCCACGTCGACGCGAAGACCTCGTATTTCATCGACTACACCAAGCAGCACACCAACCTGCCGCATCTGGTGATTCTCGACGAGCAGGACGATCAAGACTATCTGTCGGGCCGCTTCCTGCGGGCCAGCGACGTTGCCGCGTTCGCTGGCGAGGAGAACGCCGAGTGGAAGATACCGATGTTCGACGCCGGCGGTGCGCTGCGACTGCCCGGCGGTTCGGTCGGCTTCCGCTGGGAGACCAAGAAGACGGGCCGCTGGAACAACAAAAACGAAGATGTGACGACGGGCCAGCCCTTCGATCCGCTGCTGACCTGCCTCGACGGCGATCACCAGGTGGTGCAAGTCAAGTTCGCCGACTTCACGCACACCTATAACACTGAGCTCGGCACCACCGAAGGCACCGGCCAACTGTCGCAAGGTATGTCGCGCGGCGTGCCGAGCCGGATCGTGATCACGACCGATGGCAAGAGGGTCCGCGTGACCACGGCCTATGACCTGCTGCTGGCGCAGTTTGGCATCGACCGCGGTCTCGGCGGCGACTATCCCGACGGATACGACGATGCCGACAAGCCCTATACGCCGGCCTGGCAGGAACAGGAAACCGGCGTCGGCCGCGAACTGGTCACGCGGGTCGCCCGCGAATGGGCCGACACGGCGAACAAGACCAAGGGAAAATGTCTGTTCATCACCGGCTCGGGCATCCTGCACTGGTATCACGGCGGGCCGCTGATCTACCGCGCCGAGGCGGTGATGGGGGTTCTCACCGGCTGCCAGGGCGTCAACGGTGGCGGTTTTGCCCATTACGTCGGCACCGAAAAGATCAGGCCGTTCGCGGCCATCGGCATGCTCGGCGGCGCCGCTGACTGGGCCGTGCCGCCGCGGCATATGAACTCGACGTCGTATTTCTATTTCCACACCGACCAGTGGCGCTATGACGGCATGTCGCTCGATCCGCTATGGGCGCCATGGGCCGAGAAGTTCCCGGCCAAGGGGCGGCACGCCGCGACCATGAACAGCGTGGCGGTGCGCAACGGCTGGCTGCCGTTCTTCCCGCAGATCGACAAGAAGAATCCGCTCGAGGCCATCAAGGAGGCCCGGGCGGACGGCTGCGAGACCGATAAAGAGGTCGCCGACTGGGTGGCCGGAAAGTTCAAGTCCGGCGAGTTCAAGTTCGCCCTCAACGACGTCGATGCGCCCGAGAACCATCCCAAGGTGATGTGGATTTGGCGCGGCAATCTGATCGGCACGTCGATGCGGGGCCACGAATATTCCCTGAAACACATGCTGGGCACCCACAACAACGTGCTCGGCGAGGATCGCTCGAAGGACCTGGTTGATGAGTTCGAATGGCACGACGAAGCGCCGCTCGGCAAGCTCGACCTGGTCTACAACGTCAACTTGAGGATGGACTCTTCGGCCAACTATTCCGACATCGTCCTGCCGACGGCGCATTGGTACGAGAAATACGACCTCACCTGCACCGATCTGCATTCCTTCTTCCATCCCTTCACGCCGGCCCACGATCCGGCCTGGGAAACCCGTCACGCCTGGGAAATCTTCAAGCATATCGCCCGCCAGGTCAGCGAACTGGCCAAGACGCATCTGCCTGAGCCGGTGGAAGACCTGGTCATGACCGCGCTGATCACCGACACCCCGGACGAGATGGCGCAGCCGATGGGCGAGATGACGGACTGGGCAGCGGGCGAGGCCGAACCGATTCCCGGCAAGACCTTCCCCAATGTGCGGGTGGTGACGCGCGACTACACCAAGATCGAGGAGATGTACACCACGCTCGGCCCCAGGGTCTGCCAGCCCAACGGCTACGGCGCCAAGGGCATCAACATCGACTTGAGCGAAACCGTCGAGGAGATGA
>CAYYTN010000391.1:411-2371 GCA_964474495.1 uncultured Chloroflexota bacterium | reverse complement strand
GCCGACTAGTTCGATGCTGTCGATTTCCCGGAGAAGTTTTGCCGTATGGGCACCGAACCCGCCGGCGCCGATGAGTCCCAGGCGCATCCGCGCCCCCGCTACGGATTGATTTGACGCCACCAACTGCTCCCCTGCGTGCCGGTCATTTCCCGCCCCGCCCCTGGGCAAGGCGCCCCGAGCATGGCGCACGCCGGCCGATGCTACCATCCACTCGCGGCCTGTATTGGTACCCGGTTGGATTGAATCGGCCGGTGAGGGTTGGGAGCAAATGAATACGGCGACCGATCGGTCATTCCCGTCGACGACAGCGGCTACCGAGCAACTCCTGAACCGCGCGGATGCGGTACTAGCCGGCGGATCGCTGGGCTATTTCGCGCTGCCCCGCGACGTCGATGTCGTCGTCCGTGAGGGCCGGGGCTCGCACCTGATCGACGTTGAGGGTCGCGAATTCATAGATTTCTTGCTGGGATCAGGACCGATGTTGGTGGGGCATGCGAACCCGCATGTGATGGCTGCAGTAGAAGCGCAGATCAAGCTGGGCTCGACCTACTATTTTCTGAATCAGCCTGCGATCCGTTTGGCGGAGCGCCTGGTAGAAGCGATCCCCTGCGCGGAGGAAGTGCGCTACACCAGCACCGGCACCGAGGCGACCTACCTGGCGCTGCGCTGCGCGCGGGCTCACACCGGGCGCTCGAAGATACTCAAGTTCGAAGGCGGCTGGCACGGCATGCACGACTACGCCCTGTGGGGGACCGTGCCCGCTGTGGCCAGCGACTACCCGCACGCCAAACCCGACTCGCTGGGAATCCCCGAGGTGCTGGCCGACGAGGTGCTGGTGGCGCCATTCAATGACACTGAGACCACCCTGCGAATCATCGCGGAGTACGCCAACGAACTGGCGGCGGTGATGATCGAACCCCTGCAACGGGTCCTGAAACCCGAGCCGGGATTCCTGGAAGCGCTACGGGAGGTCACCCGGCGGCACGGCATCGTGATGATCTTCGATGAAATCGTGACCGGTTTTCGCATCGCCTGGGGCGGGGCGCAGGAACTCTACGGGGTGGTGCCCGACATGGCTACCTACGGCAAGGCGATGGCGGGTGGGTACCCGTTGGCGGCAATTGTCGGACGGCACGACATCATGAATTCATTCGGCAACATCTCGCGACCGTCGAACACTGTCGCGTGGGCGAGCGGCACGTTCAGCGGCAACCCGGTCGCCGCGGCCGCCGGACTGGCCGCGCTGGACGTGCTGGAAGCGCCCGGTATGTACGACCAGTTGCACCGCATTGGATCGCGGATGCGCGCGGGAATCGTCGAGGCCGGTCAGCGGCGCGGCTATGCGGTACAGACCCCCGGGGAGGACATGGTGTTCGGGGTTCGCTTCATGGAGATTGCCCATCCCACATCGTGGGTGGATCTGCTGGAGAGCG
The DNA here is from genome assembly GCA_964474495.1 of uncultured Chloroflexota bacterium. Lineage (GTDB taxonomy): Bacteria > Chloroflexota > UBA11872 > UBA11872 > VXNJ01 > JASLPR01. The sequence goes on along the minus strand of CAYYTN010000391.1, from coordinate 938 downwards.
ATCGCGAACTGGGCACCCGCTGGGCGATGGAATGCGTGCGGCGGGGAGTGCTGATCCTGCCGAACGAGAAGATCTACCTCTCGGTCGCCCACACCGAGGCCGATATCGATCGAGCGCTGGAAGTCTGCGACGAAGCCTTCGCGGTCTGCGCCGATTAGTCGCGGGCGGCTTCACTGCTCCAGCGGCATGCGCGCAGTGAGGGCGCCGTCGACAAAGAGCACGGCCCCGCTGATGTAGGACGCGTCGTCCGAGGCCAGGAACGCGACTGCCCCGGCGATGTCGCCGACCTGTCCGACCCGGCCCAGCGGTATCTGCGCGCCCAGGGCGTCGGGGTCCATCCCCAGGCCCTCGTACTTTTCGACCTGGATAGCACCGGGGGCGACTACGTTGCAGGTGATACCGTGCGGCGCCAGCTCGATCGCCAGGTTCCGGGCGAACCCGTTGATGCCGGCCTTGGTGGCGGCGTAGATCGCGTGCCCGGGCAGGTGCAGGGCGCTGTGGACTGAGCTGATGTTGATGATGCGGCC
>CAYYTN010000391.1:0-395 GCA_964474495.1 uncultured Chloroflexota bacterium | reverse complement strand
ATCCGCGCCCGGCCATCGCCGGCGCGGCAGCCTGGCAGGCGACCATCATGCCGACCAGGTTGATGTTGAAAATATCCAACCACTCGGCGGTGGTCCCCTCAAGGAACGGCTCGTCTAGGGTGAAGCCGGCGTTGTTGATCAGGACATCGATCTGCCCGTAGGCGTCGAGGGTGCGGTCCACGATGGCGCGGGCCGAGTCGGGATCGCGCAGATCGGCCGGCACGATCTCGACGGGGGCTCCCTGGCGGGCCAGGTCGTCGCGTAGCGCCTCGGCGCCGGCCACGTTGGAGGACGCCGAGATCGTGAGCCGCATGCCTTCGGCCGCCAGCCTCCGGGCGATGCCCTTGCCGATGCCGATCCCGCCGCCGGTCACGATCGCTACCCGGTCGCGGAGT
>CAYYTN010000390.1:529-2375 GCA_964474495.1 uncultured Chloroflexota bacterium | reverse complement strand
AAGGACGGAGAGGGCGAGGAACAGGAAGGCGACGTTGGGGAGGAAAACGGCGAGGGTGCCGAGTCCGGCAAGGACGCCATCGACGAGGAGGGCGACGAGCCAGACGGGGGTACCGGCCGCGGCGAGCGAATCGGCGGTCCAGCGGCTGATTCCGTCGATGAGGCTGACGAGGCCGTTGACGACCGGATCGGCGAGGCCGAAGGTGATCTGGAAGGTGGCGAACAAGACGAGGGCGAGGATGGGGAGGCCGATCCAGGGGTGGGCGGCGAGGCGGTCGACGCGGTCGGAGGCGGAGGGGGGCTTTTCGGCGGGCCGCCTGACGACCAGGTCGGCGAGCTCGCGGATGTATTCGTAGCGGCGACCGGCGAGGAGGATGGCCGGGTCGTCGTCGAGTTCGGTGGCCCAGCGACCGCGGTGGTCTTCGAACCAGTCGGTCAATGCGTGCCAGCCGGGGATGCTCTCGAGCCGGGGGTCGCGGATCTGGTTGCCTTCGAGCATGGTGAGGGCGACGGAGCGAGGAGTGGCGCGATCGGGAAGCGGCATCCCCTGCATGCGCTCTTCCACGAGGGTGATGATGGCTTCCAATTGCTCGCCATAGTCAACGCCCCAGTTGCCGCCCTCGGTGCTGGCGTTGGCCAGCTGCCGGGCCAGCTCGCCGGTGCCTTCACGCTTCGGCGCGACGGTCTCGACGACCGGGACGCAGAGATAATCGGCGAGCAGCGGGAGGTCAATCTGGATGCCGCGCCGGCGAGCGACATCAGCCATGTTCAGGGCGAGCACGAGCGGCCAGCCGGTCTCAAGGAGCTGGATGGTGAGGTAGAGATTGCGCTCGAGGTTGGCGGCGTCGACGATGTTCATGAGCACGTTGGGCTGCTCGCGGAGCATGAACTCGAGGGCGATCTCCTGGTCGCGGGATTGGGCGACGAGGCTGTAGGTGCCGGGGAGATCGACGAGGCGGAGGAGGGTTTCACCCAAGCGGGCCTGGCCCTCGCGGCAGGCGACGGTGGTGCCTGGCCAGTTGGTGACCTTCTGACGGCTGCCGGTGAGGACGTTGAAGAGGGTGGATTTGCCGGCGTTGGGGTTGCCCATGACGGCGACTGTCAGTTGGCCGGCGGCCATGTCAGCGGGTCTCCGGGTCGATGGGGTCGGGGAGGATCAGGATGCCGTCGGCTTCGCGGCGACCGAGGGCCAGGCGGGTGTCGCCGCACATGACAAGGATGCCGCCATGGCCACGGCCGGCCTTCTGGAGGAGCCGCAGGCGGGCGCCGGGCTGGAGGCCCTGGACGGCGAGCTGGCGCCGGATGTGACCGGGGCCGGTGAGGCGATCGACGCGGCCGGTGGCTCCGGGAGTCAGTTCCCGCAGGGCGATGACCGGGTCTGGAGTGTGTTGCGGGGATTCGGTGGTCAGGGCCGTCTTCCAGTTCAGGACAAGCGTTCCATTTTACCGGGGAGAACCGTGTCTGGACTCACCAGAAGGGGCGATTTCTCGGGGGAGCGGAAAGAGCCGGCTAGAGCCACTTCTTGAAGCGAGCGCCGGCGGGGTGCTCGATTAGCTCGCGCCACTCGACGATGCCGACGTCGGTGGCGAAGTCGTCGTAGAGCCCGGTAAGTTCGCCGAGCTTCTGTGGGTTGGCGACGGCCTGGTCGTGGAGCTCGGTACGGTCGGCGTCGATGTCGTACAGCTCGAACTGGCCGGGATAGCGCCGGACCAGCTTCCAGTTGTCGGCGCGGACGGCGACGTTGCCTTCGTGCTCGATGATGACGGGGCGGTCGCGGGTCCAGCCGTCGCCGACGAAGGCCGGTAGGAGGCTTTCGCCCTCAAGCGGAGTGATGGGGTTGCCGTTGA
>CAYYTN010000390.1:0-519 GCA_964474495.1 uncultured Chloroflexota bacterium | reverse complement strand
GGAGGGATAAGGAGCGCCGGCGGCGTCCAGGCAGGTGGCCATCACATCGCCGATCCAGCCGGGGGAGTGGGTGATCCGGTCGGCGGGGATCCGGTCCGGCCAGTGGGCGATGAACGGCGTCGAGATGCCGCCTTCGTGGGTGAAGTGCTTGTAGAGACGGAACGGGGTGTCGCTGGCATTGGCCCAGGGGAGGTCATAGCTGAGGTAGGTGGTCTCTTCGCCGGGCATGACGCCGCGATGGTTGCCGGCGGTGATGGCGCGGCCGTCGCGGGTCTGGGGCGGGGCGGTGTCGGGGATGCCGTCCTCGCGGAGGAACTCGGCGCAGCCGCCGTTGTCGGAGAGGAACATGACCAGGGTGTTGTCGGCCATGCCGAGCTCGCGGACCCGGGACATGATGGCGCCGACGCCCTGGTCCATGCGGTCGACCTGGGCGGCGTAGACGGCCATGCGGGCGTCTTCCCAGTCTTGCAGTTCAACACTGTCCCAGTCGGGGGCGGTCTCGTCGCGGGGGGATATCTC
>CAYYTN010000389.1:0-2376 GCA_964474495.1 uncultured Chloroflexota bacterium | reverse complement strand
GGAGGGGATCATAGAGGGGCGCGGCGAAAAAGTAGGCACACATGCCTTCGCGCTGTTCGCATGCTTTGTTCAGCAAGGCGATTGCCTCATCTAACTCCCCTAGACCCACATGTATCCAGGCGATGCAGGCTGCCGGGAAGTAGGCTTCTGCTCTTCTGTGCGTTACGTCGCGCACGAGATCACGCGCCTGCTCTCTCCGTCCCGCCAGACCATAGGCCCACCCAAGGGCGCCCTCCGTCATCGGATCGCCTTGAGCATTGCCGCGTCCTTCCTCCAACGTCGTCACCGCTTCCTGATACTGCCCTTTCATCCCGTACGCAAATCCAGAGACGAAGTTCGCAAAGAAATACGTGGGCTCAAGTTCGAGCATCCGGCGAGCCCGAACGAGCATATTGTCGTATTCGCGAGCGCACCAATGAACGATGGCGGTGGCAGCGTGACTGTTGAGGGACAGCGGTCCCAACTCCAGGCCGCGGCGAGCCTCGGCGGCCCCTTACGTCCTTGTACGGCGAGTAACTCGGCATACGCGGTCCTCAGAGCGGCCCTACGAGGAGTCAGATCTATGGCATGCCGAATTTCCCGTTCCGCACCGCTCCAATCCCAGTCGTACTGGTACAGCAGTCTCGACAAGGCCAGGTGCGCCACCGAGACGGTGTTGTCGAGCGCTAGCGCCTTCTCCGCCAACAGGCGGACTCTAGGCATGATCTCCCGAGGCTCACTCCAGCCCAAGATCGAAAGGTTGGTATAGGCGTTCGCCAGATCGGCGTACGGCTCTGGATAGTCGGGGTCCTTCGCACTGGCCAGCTGAAAGCACTCGACCGCCTGGGAGAATCCGTGTCGGCTCCACTTGGCATGAAAGAACCGCCCTCTCAGACAAAGATTGTACGCATCGATACTGCGGGTCTGGCGTTTGACCAGCGGCGCATCCGCACCGAGCAGGGTCACCTTGAGTCTGTCCACGACCGTCCGCGCAATCTCGTCTTGGACGGCGAAGACATCGTCCATGTCTCGGTCGTAGCGTTCCGACCACAGGTGATAGCCGTCTGCGGTGTTGATCAGCTGCGCGTTGATCCGAAGACGCTTGCCAGCCTTCCGAACGCTGCCTTCCAGAACGGTCTTCACGTTGAGCGTCCTACCCACCTCGCGCAGGTCCGGCGCTTCCCCTTTGAACCGAAAGGCCGACGTGCGGGCTACGACGCGCAATCCCTCTAGCCGAGCGAGCGCGTCAATCAGTTCCTCGGCCATGCCCTCACAGAAGTAGTCTTGGTCTTTCTCGGGACTCATGTCCGCGAATGGGAGCACAGCGATGGACGGCACGTCGGGCTGGCTGGCCGTCGTAACAGTGGACGTACTTGCGGTCAGGTCGCCAAGGAGGTCGGCCACAGCCTGATACCTTACGGTCACCTTCTTGCACAGCGCTCGGTTGAGGGCGCCGCCGAGGGATGACGCGTGGGCCGGCAGGGGCGTCGGGTCGCCGCTCCTGATGGCGTCCGAGATCATCAAGAGGTTCTCCCCCTGAAACGGCTGCTGCCCGCTGAGCATCTCGTAGAGCACCACTCCCAGCGACCAGATGTCCGTGCGGTGATCGACCTCCTCACCCCGCGCCTGCTCGGGGGACATGTAGGCCACCGTCCCGACCGCCGTCCCGGTCTGAGTGACACCCTCAGTCCCCGCCAGCTTGGCCAGCCCGAAGTCGAGGATCTTCACCGTGCCACCCTTGGCGAGCAACAGATTGGCCGGCTTGATGTCCCGATGCACGATGCCCGCGCCGTGGGCCTCCGAGAGTCCCTGGCCGACCTGCGTGGCGATGTCCACCGCCTCGTCCAGCGCCAGCGGCCCCCGCTCGATCCGCTCCTTCAGCGTCTCCCCCTCGTAGTACGCCATCACGAGGTAGAGCTGCCCGTCTGCGGCCTCGTTGATCTCGTGGATGGTGCAGATGTTGGGGTGGTCGAGGGCAGAGGCGGCTTGGGCTTCCTGTAGGAACCGCTGCTTGGCCGTCTCGTCGCGGGTCAGATCAGGTGGCAGGAGTTTGATTGCCACCTGGCGCTTCAGACGGGGATCGCTGGCGGTATAGACGACGCCCATCCCGCCTTTCCCGAGCTGGGCGCGGATGGTGTACGGGCCGAGGGTGGAACCGGGGCCGATCTCCATCGGAGAGCCGGATTATAGCCTCGCCCGGTGGTTCCCCCGTGAATCTGACCCAGCGGGCCCCCTGCGCAGGGTCGGATTGTTTCTGCCGCACTAGAAAGGGGGTTGGGGAGAAAGAGTCATCGGCGGCTTCCGAGGGCCGCGAGACTCAACCTTGTGTCGGTGTAGTTCCGGGTAGCGGGTCAGCCTCGTGGCCTCGGTATAATGGGCCGATTCCCCAGGCACCAT
>CAYYTN010000388.1:0-2377 GCA_964474495.1 uncultured Chloroflexota bacterium | reverse complement strand
GGGGGTTGGCGCTTCGATGGTGACGGTGTCGCGGCTGCTGGGGATGATGGCGGCGCTGGCGGCGCTGACGCCCTGGGCGCTGCGGCGGTTCAACCAGGCGGCGGCCTTGTTGCCGCTGCCGATCGGCACCGGGATGGAGAGCGAGGCGCAGCTGGCGGCCCTGAGCGCCGACTACGAACTGGGCATCCGGGTGGCGGCGGCCGGGATGTTCGCCGACCTGTTCCTGCTCGGGGCCGTACTGTGCTGGCTGGCGGTGATCCCGGCGCTGCTGCTGGGAAGAGGTTCAGACGCCGACTCCATCTGACATACTTGAAGCCGCAGGAATGAAACTGGTTTGAGCCCGCAACGCAAGCGACGCCCCGGCGCGAAGGCGCGGCCGGCGTCCACCCGACCACCGGGTCGTTTCCGCCGCCGCCCCCGCCCCGCCGGGGTGCCGCGCGGATTTCGGCCCAACCGCCGGCGCGGGCAAAACCTGCTGTTGGATCAGTCGATCGCCGATCGAATCGTCGGCGACGCCGATCTGCCGCCGGGCGCCAACGTACTCGAAATCGGCGCCGGCAGCGGAGTGCTGACGAATCGCCTGGCGCGGGTGGCCGGCAGCCTGGCGGCGGTCGAAGTGGACTACGAACTGGCGACGGCGCTGCGCGAGACCACGAAGAAGTTCGACAACGTGAAGGTGATCCGCGCCGACGCCCGCGAGATCGACGTGCCGTTGCTTTTCGAGGGCGCGCCGTTCCACGTGGTCGCGAACCTGCCCTACAGCGTCGGGACGCCGCTGACGGTGGACCTGGTGAAGGATGCGTACCGGCCGCTGACGCTGACCGTGATGCTGCAACTGGAGGTGGCCGACCGGATGTGCGCCGGCCCCGGCGACATGGCGCTGCTGAGCGTGCTGGTGCAGAGTTTCGCGGCGGCCACAAAGCTTTTCGAGGTACCGCCGAAGGCGTTCTGGCCGCGGCCGAAGGTTCAATCGGCGGTGGTGCGACTGGTGACGAATGAGGTCGAGGCCGACGATACGCTGGTGAAGGCGGCGGTGTTCCTGGCGCGGCTGGGCTTCGCGTCGCGGCGCAAGATGCTGCACAATTCGCTGGCCGGCGGCCTGCGCTGGGAATCCGAGCGGGTCACCGATACCTGCCGGCGGGCCGGCGTGGAAAGTTCAATCCGTCCCGAGGAACTCGGGCTGGACGAGTGGCAAGAACTTGCCGAGGCATTCATTGCTGAAGGAATTCTGGAACGCCCTGACCGGGAATAGCGGCCCGGCCGGCGGCGACGCGCTGGATCTCCTGGTTGTCCTGCTGGGCAATCCCGGGCCGGAGCATCGCGCCGCGCGCCACAACCTGGGCTTCATGGTCGGGGAGCACTTGCTGGCGGGGGTCGCCGGGGCAAAGACGGCGCCGAAATACCGGGGCCACTACTGGACCGGCGAGATCGACGGCCTGGCGGTGGCGCTGCTGTTCCCGCAGACCTTTATGAACGACTCGGGGCGGTCAGTGACACAGGCGCTGGCGGGGCTGGATATCGACGCCGAGCGGCTGGTGGTGGTCCACGACGACATCGACCTGGCCTTCGGGCGTATCCGGGTTCGGGGCGGGGGTACGACCGGCGGGCACCTGGGCGTGCGCTCCATCGCCGACCTGATCGGCTCGCGGGACTTTCGCCGGGTGAAGCTGGGCGTGGGGCGGCCGCCGGGCCGGATGGACCCGGCCGACTTCGTGCTGGACGAATTCGAGCCCCATGAGCTACCGACGGCGCGCCAGATGGTGGAACTGGCGGCGGCGGCCGCGCTGGACCTGGCCCGCGAACCGCTCGAAACGGTGATGAGCCGCTATAACGGAGAGTCTGGCTGATGCGGCTGGCGGACATCCGGGCGGAACTGGGCCGGGTGGACGACTTCGCGGCGGCTGTAGAAGGCGCGGCGAACGGCCAGGTGAGCGATGTCCGGCTGCGCAACGCGGCACGGCCGGTCTTCCTGGCGGCGCTGGGCGAGCGGATCGACCGGCCGCTGATCCTGGTGGTGCCGGACGAAGCGCGGGCCGGGGAACTGGTGCGCGATGTGCAGGCGTGGGGGGCCGACATCGAGGTTATGCCGTTGCCCGATCCGGACCAACCGGCCTACTCGCAGATGGCGGTGAACCAGGCGATTTTGAATCAGCGGGTGGCGGTGCTGTCGCGGCTGGCCAGTATCGAACCGGGCGGCGAACGCGGTCGCGGGCTGGTGGTGGTGGCGTCGGCGCCGGCGTTGCTGCGGCGGCTGGTGCCGCCGGCGGAGTTTCGCAGGCAGTTCCTGACGCTGGCGGCTGGGGTGGAGGTATCGCCGGAGATGCTGGTGGCGCGCCGCGCCGGGCTGGGCTACCGGCGCAATCCGCTGGTGGAGGCC
>CAYYTN010000387.1:0-2387 GCA_964474495.1 uncultured Chloroflexota bacterium | reverse complement strand
CAAGCTGAATCGGGGGCCTTGCGGGATGGCGTTGACGGCGACGCCCTGGATGCCGGCCAGGATCGGGTAGAGCGCGTAGGCCGGGTTGGTGGTGACGACCTGGTCGTCGGGATCGCAGATGGCGCGGATGAGGATGTTGATGATGTCGTCGGCGCCGTTGCCGACGATGACCTGCTCGGGCGTCAGGCCGTGGAGCGCGGCGAGGCGTTCGCGGAGTGGCGCCGAGGTGGGATCGGGATAGCGGCGCAGGAGGTCGGCGTCGAGGCCAGCGAGCGCCTGGAGGGCGGCCGGCGAGGCTTCGGGGCTCTCGTTGGTGTTGAGCTTGATCCAACCGTCGCCGGCCGGCTGCTTGCCGGGGACGTAGCCGCGCAGGCGCTGAATGTTGGGGCGGATTCTGACCACTGGCTCGAGATGTGCTGGGACCCGGAGGGCCATGGCGGAACGTGGCGAAGTCTAACAGGGACGGCGGCCGGTTCGGGCGCTCTCGGCGGGCCGGTTATTCCTTGTCGCGTTTCAGGGTGGCTGGTAACATTCTGTCAAGTTGTCTGGGGAGGCGACGCAGGGGTTTGTGGTCTCCCGATGCAGATGTTTTCACAGAGAGAATTCGATCTCAGAGCGGTTCTGAGTTCGGGTTTTTGTCTTGGTGGGGTTCCGGCGGGTCTGCCGGCGGAACAGGGGCGGAACCGAAGACGGCGGCTGCGGGCCGGGCTGACGCAGGTTGTGGGGCACGCGATCGAGGTGGAGGCGGGGCTGGTGGTGATCGCCGGCGACCTGTTCGGGGAGCCGGTCCCGAAGCCGGCCGACCTGGGCGCGGCGGTGGTGGAACTGAGTCGCCTGCGCGAGCACGGGATCGCGGTCGTGGCGATCGCCGGGGATCGCGATCGAGCCCCGGCGGGCGAAGAAGCGCCGCTGGATCTGCTGCGGCTGCTGGGCCTGGTGGAAGGTCTGCTGACCGAAGATTCGATGACGATGGAGATCGGCGGGATGACGCTGGGGTTGTCGGCCGTGCCACGGGTCGCGCCGGAGAGTGGCGAGGGTCCGCTGCGACGGCTGGACTACCGCGGCGAGGCCGATTTCCACATGTTGCTGACGCACTACGGGGTGGAATCGCTGAACGGCGCCGGAAAGCCGGGCGGGGCGATCAACCTGGACTCGGTACGAGCGCTGCTGGGGGTGGATCTGCTGGTGGCCGGCGGCGGCGACGAGGCGAGCCACGGCCGAGCCGGATCGACGACCGTGGCGGCGACCGGCGACCCGAGTCGCGGCGACGGTCACGGAGGCTTCTTGCAGGTGGATATCTCGCGGCGCGGCCTGGAAGGAATCGCGGTGATTCCGGGGCTGGGCGGGGTGCGGCGGGAGATCGCGATCGCGGCGAGCCTGCTGGCCGAGGGCGATGTGCAAGAGACGATCCGCGCACAGATCGAGCCGCTGCTGGAGGCCGACGCCGAGATCGTGCTGCGGGTGACCGGCCGGACGGAACCGGAGACGCTGCGGGCGGCCGGGCTGGCCGGGGTGGCGCGCTGGGCACGGACGCTGGCGGCCGGCTTTGAACTGGACCTGAGCGCGCTGCGGATCGTGGACGACGAACTGGATTCGGGCCCGGGGCAGCTGTCGCCGCTGAAGGAGATGTCGCGGGCGGTGGCGGAGAATGAGACCGACGACGCCCTGGAGGATGAGGCGGCGGACGTGGCGATGACCTCGCTGCGCCGGGTGCTGGGCGATCGCCTGGATGCCGGGCGGCGGCGATGATCCTGCTGCAGTCAGTACGCTGCCGCAATTTCAAGGCGCTGACGGAATTGGAACTGCACGTGCCGCCGCGCTGCGCGTTCCTGATCGAGGGCGCCAACGAATCGGGCAAGACGAGCCTGCTGGACGCGATCTATTTCGCCTTCGCCGGGACCGGGCCGGACGGGGTGCCGGCGCGGCAACTGGTGCGGCGCGGCGAGGACGAGGCGAGCGTGGTGGTGGAGTTTGCCGGCGACGACGCCTTCGGGGTGATCGAAAGAACCGTGCCGCGGCAGGGGGCGGCGACGGTGCGGATGAAGCTGGAGCGGCGCTTCCAGACGCGCGAGGTCGAGACCGAGGCCGAGGTCCAGGAAGGGCTGGCGGAGACCTTTGGGCTGGATACGCGGGGGCTGGCGCGAGTGAGTTTCCTGCGCGAACTTGAATTGACGGCGGGGAATGCCGACGCGCGGGCGCCAAAGCAGCGCACGGTGGTGGAACGACGCGAGATCGGCCGGACCCACCGCGACCTGGCGGATGTGTCGAAGCTGCGCGAGGAACTGGAAACGACCCAGCGGCGGATCGCGCTGGGGGAGATGGCGGCGGAACTGGATGAAATGCGGACCGGCCGGGCGGACCTGGAACGGCGGCTGCGCCTGGTGACG
>CAYYTN010000386.1:508-2392 GCA_964474495.1 uncultured Chloroflexota bacterium | reverse complement strand
TTAGAGATAGGGTCATCCGGCGAAAATCATCGAACTAGGGCATTACTTCGGGAAAATACCCGCTTTCGGATTTGCGGACGAGGGCAATTGGGCTTCAATGGCAACCTGGCGCACGCCGGACGGCGTTGATCGAGGCCGACGGGATCGTGCGCCGAAGATCGGAATGAGGAGGGGACGATGCCTGGGTTCGGTAAGATAAGCGTCACCGGTCCGGCAAGCCGTGACGTCTACTTCAAGGGAATATACGATACCGAAGCCACCCGGCTCGATGGGGATGGGAACTCGGAAACCGACATTACGGCCCCTCTCGGCGAGCATACGCTCGTGACCATCGTCGACAGGGTCGCGTTCGAGATAGACTTCGAGGGCGTCGGCAAAATTCTCACCGACGACGAGCGTATCGAGATCGCGCTGGCGCCGATCTAGCGCCGTGTCGATGCCCGAGCGGGGGGCGTGAGCCCATGACATACATCCACGCACGAATAGCGGCTGCCCTCATCACCGTTCTCGTCCTGGCGGCGTGCGGCTATCCGACACGCAATCAGCCGCTCACCGATCCGGTCCATCCCATCGCGGGTTACCGCGGCGGTCAGATCATGGACGGCCCGCTTCCCGAGACGCTCGTCGTCATGACCATATCGGGCGGCGGCACGCGCGCCGCCGCCCTCGGCTACGGCGCCATGCGGGCGTTGTCCGCCGTCGGCTTGAAGGATGGCGGCGCATCCCTGCTGCATGCGGTGGACATCGTCTCGTCGGTTTCTGGCGGCAGCGTGCCGGCGGCCTATCTCGCGCTGAAGGGGCCGGACGGGCTGGAGGATTTCAGAAGCGCGTTCCTGGCCGAGGACGGGATCGGCAGGCTGCTCTGGCGCCTCCTGAACCCCTATGGCCTCGTTGCGATTTCCACCCAGGGAACGGAGCGCATCGACCCGCTCATCGACTGGTTCGACGATTCGCTGTTCGAGGGCGCGACATACGGGTCCTTGCGAGGCGGCGAGGCCGAAAGCGGCTGGCGACGGCCGTACCTGATCGTCAACGCGGCCGACATGGCGGCCGAAGCCCCGTTCCCGTTCCATCAGTGGCGCTTCGACCTCCTGTGCTCCGACCTCGAGAAGCTTCCGCTCGCCGTCGCCGTGGGCGCGTCGGCGGCGTTCCCGATCGCCCTCTCGCCGGTCACCCTGGTGAACTACTCGGAGCCCGGCTTTTGCCAGGCGCAGAAGGATATCGTCGGGGGTGTCTGGCCGCCCAGATGGCTCAAGCATATCGACAACGACCCGCCCTCGGCCGGCCAGGCCGGCACGTCGATCTACACCAATGCCTCGCGCGTTCACCGGGCCCGCGTCGGCTACAGCTACATCGACCATGACGCCGAGGGGATGCGCCGGCCCTATATCCATCTGCTCGATGGCGGGATCGCGGACAACCTCGGCCTCGAGGAGCCGATCCGCCTCCTCACCACCCGGGAGATCCCGCCGTCCATCCTTAGCCATATCGATCGCGGCCGGATCGATCGGATCCTGATGCTGGTGGTCAATGCCCGCTCGGACCCCGATAGCGATCTCGACCGGTCCAAGGCGACGCCCAGTATGCTGGACATGCTCGGCGCGACCACGGGGTCGGCGATCGACAACGCCACCTTCGGGAGATTGCAGCAGCTCCGTGAGACCATCCGCGACCTGATGGAGGCGGCCGGTGTCCCGGAAGAGCCGGAATTTCCGATCGACCAGGCGCTCGTCGATTTCGACATGATCGGCGATCCAATTTGCCGGCGGCGATTCAAGAACATCGCCACGAGCTGGACCCTCGATGATGCCGAGGTCGACGCGCTGATCGGCATGGCCGAAGCGCTCATGTGGAGGGATCCCGGCTTCCGCACCTTCGTCGAGA
>CAYYTN010000386.1:0-498 GCA_964474495.1 uncultured Chloroflexota bacterium | reverse complement strand
GCGGAGCCGGGCTGGACGGAGGCAGAAGCGGTGGACCGGGAGCGATCCGTATGCGCCACGCTGATCGGCAGCCGTAGCGATTGATCGAGGTGACCTCGTCCAGCCCTCGGGATGTTGCACGCGTGCTGTCATTCACGTCTCGGTGTCAGGTCCCCCCTTCACCAAAGCTCGTCCCCGGCCGATAGGGTCCTTCCCCAGGCGCGCTCATTCGAACGGCAGCCCGAATCCCGCCGCGATCAGGGAATAGGCGGGCAGGGTCGCGAGCAGAATCAGGGCCAGAAGCCCAACGTGGCGCCACCCGCCCGGCGCGTCGGGCGCGTCGATGGGCGCCGTCATGGCGAGGGCGGCGAGCGCGCCGGCGACAGCGCCCACGCCGTTCACGACCATGTCGAAGGCGCCCAAGGTGCGCTGGGGATGGAGCCCCTGGGCGAGCTCTTCATGGGCGCCGAGAAGGGTCGCGAGAAGCACGGCGGCGGCGGCCCGCCGGGCGCCGCCGAG
>CAYYTN010000385.1:0-2425 GCA_964474495.1 uncultured Chloroflexota bacterium | reverse complement strand
GATTCGCGGCTCTGGCCGTGGAAATCGCCCCAGAACAGGCCGAACTCCTCCGGCGCTTCGGTGCAGCGGACCGGGTTGGATTCGCAGGTTACGGCGGGAGCCTCGCCGGTGGCGGTGAAGACCAGGTCGCCGGCTTCGGTGGGGACGATTTCGTCGATCTCGATGACGCCGCGGTCGGAGTCCTGGAAGGCGGTGGTTTCGGGCAGGCCGTCGATGGCCAGGTTGGCGCTCAGGGCCACGCTGCCGGCGTAGCTCTCGTCGGTGTTGCCCCACTAGTCCAGGGCGCGCACCGACAGGCGGTGCGCCCGGCCGGCTACGGCGCTGGCCGGCGAGCGGACTTCAAACGTGACCGCGTCGTCGCCGACGACCGGCACCCAGGGCTGATCCGCGACCGGGAAGAAGCGGTTGGCGCCGAAGGGATCGACCAGCACGTGGAACTCGGACTGCGGCTCGCGGAAGGTCTGGGCGCGGCGGCCCGGCCCACCGGCGCCGGTGTCGCCAAAGGTGACCTCGATCCAGTCGCCGGGTTTCAATCCGCCGTTGGCGACGGTGATCACCAGGGTCTTGCGAAAGGGCCGGGTGTTGAGGGTGCTGAACCAGGCCAGCTCAAGGGTGGCGCCGGAGTTGGTGCGGGCGGTGGTGTAGCCGGAATCGGTGGGACGGTCGAACTGGGGCTCTTCCCAGTCGCCGACCTGGCGCTCGGTGATCCGGATGTGGCCGCTGTCGTCGACGCCGAAGACGCCGGCGGTGTAGCGAATCACCCAGGTGCCGAAATGGCCGGCTACGACGGTGTCGCGTGGCTCAATGGCGGCGCTGCCGATGTTGGTGCGGCCAAATGGTTCTGCCACGAATCTCATCCTCTTCCGACCCGAAGGTATGGGACACTACTGAATAGAAGTGTTCTAGTTGGTTTAGTAGAATATGTCTTTGCGTTCGCGACCCGGCGACCCGAGAGATTACCCCGCCGCGAGGGAGGATTGCACATGACCACCGGCCCCGGACATTTTGGCTACGACGACGTCAGCAACGATCGGGCCCAGGAATTGATGCAGGACCCGAACGTGGCGATCATCGATGTCCGCGACGACGAGAAGTTTGGCGAGGCCACCCTTGACGGCGCGGTCTTGATCCCGCTAAACGACATCCTGGCCGACCCGGAAGGGACGCTGCCGCAGGGGTCGATCCTGTTCATCTGCAACGTCGGGCGGATGAGCGGGGTGGCTTCGCAGATGGCCACCGCGGTGGGGCGCAGCGGCATCTACAACCTGGCCGGCGGCATGACCAGCTGGCTCGAGGACGGGCTGCCGTTCAAGGGTTCGCTGGCCGGATCCGGCGACTAGCTAGATAATCCAGGCAAGCAACGAATGAGTCCGGGTAGAGGAAGGTAACGGGACCACCAATGTTCACTCCAGACCAGGTACGACGCTATAGCCGGCACATGCTGATGCCCGAGGTCGGCGCCGATGGGCAGCTAAAGCTCCTCGACGCGAAGGTGCTGATGATCGGCGCCGGCGGGCTGGGATCGCCCTCGGCCTACTACCTGGCCGCGGCCGGGGTCGGCACCATCGGGCTGGTCGACCACGACGTGGTCGACGAAAGCAACCTGCAACGCCAGATCCTGCACGACGTGGAACGGGTGGGCACGCCGAAGGTCGATTCGGCCCGCCAGACCCTGGAAGGGCTGAATCCCGACGTGAACGTGATCACCTACGACGAGGTGATCAACTCGGACAACGCCATGCGCTTGATCGCCGACTACGACATCGTGGTCAATGGCTGCGACAACTTCCCCACCCGCTACCTGGTCAACGACGCCTGCGTGCTGCTGGGCAAGCCGATGGTGGACGGCAGCGTGCTGAAGTTCGACGGCATGGTCACGGTGTTCATGCCCGGCAAGGGCTGCTACCGCTGCATGTACCCGGCGCCGCCGCCGCCGGAGCTGGCGCCGAACTGCGCCGAGGCCGGGGTGCTGGGCGTGGTGCCCGGGGTGATCGGCGTGCTCCAGGCCACCGAGGTCGTGAAGATGATCATCGGCATCGGCGAGATCCTGGATAGCCGCCTGCTGACCTGGGACGCGCTGGAGATGGAGTTCATCACCTACAAGCGCGCCCGCAAGGACGACTGCCCGGTCTGCGGCGACGAGCCGACGATTACCGAGCTGATCGACTACGAGCAGTTCTGCGGCATGCCGGCGCCGCGCAAGGAACCGGCTTCGCCGGTCTCTGTCGCCTAGCCCGCGGAGCGGGCCAGGCGGGGGTCGAATGCCGGCCGCCGGTTGATTCGGAAACTGTAGATAGCGAAGAGCGGCGGGCCCGGAGGCCCGCCGCTCTTTTGCGTATCAGCGGTTTGCTCGGGAGGTTGCCCCAGAGCGAAAGTCGCTGTGCGACCTAGCCGTAGATGGTTTCGATCACTGGCTCCAGCCCAC
>CAYYTN010000384.1:0-2426 GCA_964474495.1 uncultured Chloroflexota bacterium | reverse complement strand
GGTCAGGACATCGGTTACCAGGCCGGAGACGGTGCCGCCGATGGCGAAGTAGGGGGGGGTTAGCGGATCGGTGGCGGCGAACTTCGTACTTTCCTGCATGAAGGTGAGAATCGGGTCGGTGTAGGGCTGGGCGAGGGCGCCACGGACCGGGAATGAACTCGTGGCGGTGACGTACTGCTGGTTCTCGGGACTGGAGAGGAAGATGCCGAGTTCGGCGGCGGCATCCATCCGGGCGCGGTCCGGCTTCCACCAGATGCCAAACCCGCTGGATTCGGAGTAGGCCTGGGGATCGAGACCCGGGGAGGCGGGGTACGAGACCGGGAATAGATCGTAGTCGGCGGAGTCGACCAGCCCGGCGCTAATACCGACCTGGATGGGCCCCGGGGTGCGGGCCGAGACGGGCAGGATGGCCAGCCGGTGGGCCAGAAATGCCTCCTGTAGGGTGGCCAGCGTCTGCACATCGGTATCGGGCAGGACGCCACCGTCGAGGGCGGCCAGGTCACGAAGGAAGGTCAGGGCGGCCAGGGCCTCATCGCCCGTCAGGTTGTAGCGGCGCCAGTCTTCGCTGAGCAGCGAGGCGCCGTGGCCCCACAGGAACGAGTGGTGATGGTAGGCGCCGACCGCGCCGCCCAGCGGCCAGGCGATCGCGTAGCGGCCGGCTTCGGTTGATCCGACGCGGGCGGCGGCGTCCCGGAATTCGGCGAAGGTCCAGGTGCGGTCACCTTCGACGGGGATTGCCTCTTCGGCATCGACTTCGCGGAACAACTGCCGATTGACCAACAGCGCGGTGGCGTTGAGCAGGAACGGGAAGAAGAGGGCCAGTCCGCTCATCGTCGCCTGATCGCGGGCGAGACCGCTGAACCGGCGCCAGCCGTCGAGCGTGACATAGGGATCGACGGGCTGAAGCGCCCCCTGGATGCCGTAGATGCGGAAGCTCCCGGCCGCCTCGTAGAAGAGGTCGGGTCCCGGTCCGCCGGTCAGCGCCGCGGCGAGCCCGCCGCGATGGTCGGTCCACGAGGTCACGCGCGGCAAGACGCGGATTCCGGGGTGGATTTCGTGGAACTGCTCGATCATGGCGAGCGGCCAGTCGCCGTAGCCGGCGGCTGCGTCGGTCTCGGTGCCGGTGAGTCCCTTCCACAGGGGCGGCAGCCACCAGTCGATCTCGGTGATGGGGATCTGGGTCGGAGTGGGGGTGATGACCCGCTCGACGGCCTGGACGACGATCTTCTCGACTTCGACCTCGACCGGCACTTCCACCGGGACTTCAACCGTGACTTCAAAGGGAACCGGGACGCCGACGGTCATCACCTGGATGACCGGGGAGATGTCGCTGTCGTCGGGAGACGACTCACAGCCTCCGGCGACGGCGATGAGGGCCGCGCCCGCGCCAGTGGCGGCAAGCCCCAGGAAGCGTCGCCGCCCGAGTTGCCGTCCGGTCCGGGATTGCTCTGGTGGGGGAGTTTGCACGGGCTAGCCTGCCTGCTGTTCCTGGTAGAGACTGCTGAACGAAATGGCGAAAAGCGCGGTGGTGGAGGCCAGCGACGTCAGGCACCAGGGACAGAGGGCGCCGATGTCGGTGGCAGAGACGAGGGTGAGATAGACGGAGAAGACCAGACCGGCGGCGGCGAGTAGGACCGCCCCGAGGCGGACGTTGGGGCGCAATGCAGCGGGGCCGACGGCGTCGGCGAGGACGAGGGTGGCGATGGCGCCGTAGTTGAGAGCGCCCAGCAGGGCCACCGGGATGCCAAACAGCGTTGCGTAGACACTGGCCGCGACCCGGTCGCAGCTTTCGCCAAAGGCGCAGGCGACCGCAGAGTCGGAATAGTGGCTGATGGTGAGGTAGAGCGACACGCCCAGGCCGAGGGCGACGAGGGCGATGCTGGCGGCCAGCCGCCAGGCCCGCGACGCGTCAGGAGTCATTGCGAGATATCGCCACTTGCTCGGCGATCGTGTCCAGAACCTTCTGGCCTTGATTTCCGACGATGCGCTCTTTGTTGACGAAGAAGGTCGGAACCGAGTTGAGACCGCGTTCGATGGCCTCCTGGATGTCGGCATCAATCTTTCCCCGGTAGTTTCCTGATTGCAGCTCGGCGGTGAAGGCGGGGACATCCAGGCCCAGGCCCTGGGCGATGGCGATCAGGTCGCGGTCGGCGTAGCCGGATAGAGACAGAATCGGCTGATTCTCCATGAGTTTGTGATGGTAGCCCCAGAAATCGCCCAGGGCGCCCGCGGCTTCGGCGGCCTCGCTGGCGCGGGCGGCGTTGTTGTCGAGCGGCGAGTGGCGGAACTCGAACATGATCAGTCCGGTCGCCACGTAGAGCTTGTCCACAATGGGCTCGGTGTCGATGGCGAAGCTGCGGCAGTGCGAGCAGGTGTAGCTGGAGAAGTCGAGCACCGTGACGGCCGCGTCGGGGTTGCCCTTCTGG
>CAYYTN010000383.1:0-2432 GCA_964474495.1 uncultured Chloroflexota bacterium | reverse complement strand
GACAGGTCGATCACGATTGCGCGGCCCTCCGCCAGGACCACGTTGGATGCCGAGCAGTCGAGGGAACCGTAGCTCCAGGGGCCGGCGGTGATCGCGTCGTCGACGGCTTCGAGGGCCTCGGCCCAGCGGTCGCGATCGGCGGCGGCGACGGCCGTGGGCAGGCTATACGCGATTGCGGCCAGTTCGTGGCCGGTGCGGGCGGTCAACTCGGCCCGGGCGGCTGCCCGCCGATCCGGTTCCTGCGCCTCCGTCATCGCGCCGTAGGCCGTTTCCATGGCCGCCAGGCCGCGGACTACAGCGGTGCGTTCGTCCTCCGCGAGCGGGCTGCGCTGTAGACGCTCCTCCAGGGTCTCGCCGTCGATCCACTCCATGGCCAGCGTGCCGTGATCGCGGTCGGCGGCGACCAATCGCGGCACCGGGCAGCCCAGGCGGTGCAACTCGGTGAGCGCGGCAGCTTCCGTGGCCAGGGAATCCGGTCCGGATCCGCGCTCGCCGGAATCGGGAAACAGCTTGAGGGCCAGGCGATCGCCGGCCGTGCTTTCAATCCGGTAGACGCTGTGCCGCGGCGCTGCCGCATCGACAAGCTTCAAGTTGAATTCAGGTAGTAGTTTCGCGCAGATGGCCTGGATATCGCCGCGCTGGATAGCGCCGCCGCCGCCCTCAGTCGAAGGCATACTCAACGTCCGTGCGCGATGGGCGCGAAGGAAGGCGGCAGTGCCGCCTCAGTCAAACGCATATTCAATACCCGCGCGCGATGGTCGCGAAGGAAGGCGGCAATGCCGCCTCAGTCGAACTCATATTTGATGTCCGTGCGGGTGATCATCGCCGCGGACAACGACAGCGCCGCCAGGACATCCTCCGGACGGCAGGAGGCGCCCTCGCCGATTCGCAGGCGCATGGTGAGCGAATCGTCGGTGGACGCCGCCAGCGCCAGCGTCGCGCCACGGATGTCGACCGAGCGCGTACGCTTGCCGCGTTCGATCGACACGACCAGTTCGGGCAAAGCGAGCAGCCCGGCCACCCGTTCCGCCAGGTCGCCGCAGGGCGCGTCGAGGCGTACGTCGTAGCCGGCCGAACGCGCCCCGGCCATCAGCGAAGGCGGCTTCCCGGGCAGTAACTCGGCGGCGGCGACTTCGAGTCCGTCGGGCAGGCTGCGATTCAGCGCCGCGACCACCGCCGGCGGCTCGACCGGGCCCACCAGCCGGCAGTCCAGCAATTCGGCCAGCGCCAGGTAGCCGACCGGCACCGGCGGGCCGAAGCGCAGGACCGGCTTCGGCGAGTAGCCCTGCGAGTAGCTCAATTCGATGCCGGCGCGGGTGAAACCGCGCTCCCAGACGGTCACCAGGCTGTTGTGCGACAGGTAGCGGGCCGGGCCGCGGCGGCTGAAACGGAGGCGGATGTAGGTGGTGTCTTCGTTGGGCGCGTCCATGCCCGCAGGATACGGCGACCGGGTCCGCGGCAAGAAATGGGGAACAGCGCTCTCCCGAGGGTCCTATTCACACCACTTGACATAACCGGGAGGACCGGTGAACCCGTCGTGTAGTATCGCCCAACTGTCCGACAGCAACGGCGGGGGCCCGGCGTGCGCGTACTGGTTCTGAATCAAAACTACGAACCGCTCAACGTATGCGCCGACGCGCGCGCCTTCGTGCTGGTGGACAAGGGCAAGGCCGAGATCATGGAGCGTTACCCCAACGATATGGTCTCCGCCAAGGCCCTGTACCCGCGGGCGTCGGTGATCCGGATGACCTACTACATCAAACGGCCGCGCCCCGGGGTGAAACTGACCCGGCGCGAGGTCTTCGCCCGCGATAATCACACCTGCCAGTACTGCGGGCGGCGGGAACTGGACTTCACCATCGACCACGTGTTCCCGAAGCATCGCGGCGGCGCGCGCAGCTGGGAGAACCTGGTGACGTCCTGCAAGCCCTGCAACCGGCGCAAGGGCGGACGCAGTCCCCGGGAGGCGGGTATGCGCTTGCGACGGCGGCCGCGACAGCCGGTGATCACGCCGGGCCGCATGATCCTGCGTCGCGCCAACGGCGAGATCCAGGGCTCGTGGGAGCAATTCCTGCTGCAGAAGGTCCGCCGCGCCGGCTAGACGGCGCGATTCCGGTAAGCCGCGGAGCGTGATTACTCGCGACGCCGGGTAGCCGCCGATCAACCGGCCCGGGTCAGCTCGATCCCGGTGAAGTAGTGCTTCAAGATCGCTTCGAAATCGCTGCCGTCCAGCGCCATCCCCTGGGCCCCCCACTGGCTCATGCCGACTCCGTGGCCGACGCCGCGGCCGGTTAGGACGATGCTCTCGGGCAGCACCAATTCGCGGGTGAAGACGGAACCGTTGTTGAGGCGCTGGCCGCCGGGGGCCTCCTCGAAGGCGATCGAGCGGCGGTAGCCGCCGGCCGCGGCGCCGGCGGGCCAGCGTTCGGCGG
>CAYYTN010000382.1:0-2446 GCA_964474495.1 uncultured Chloroflexota bacterium | reverse complement strand
GAAGTTGTAGTTCACATCCAGCGCAATATCGAAATCGTCCCCGGTCCCCGCCTTGAACGCCTCGATCAGGCTCGTGATCCGGTCCACGATCCCCGGCTGTAAGACCCCGTCCTGCGTCGCGTACACATCCGCCGGGTCGCCCGGAATGGTGATGTTCGTCTTCAGCGCCGTGAATCCCCGCTGGGCCACCTCCCGGCCCAGGTCCGTGATGTCCTCGTAACTCCTTAGCGGCGGCGTCCCCAGCAACTCCGGGTAGCGCGCCCGATAGCTGCTGCAATGCGACCAGTACAGCCGCACCCGGTCCCGAAACGGCCCGCCAAACAACTCATGCACCGGCACCCCGTAGGCCTTGCCCTTGATGTCCCAGAGCGCGCACTCGATCCCGGCGATCGCCCGTCCCATCGTGCCCCCCGGCGCCTGCTGATTCAGCCGCGTCATGTCCGCCGTCAGCTTCGCCACCGCCATCGGGTCCTGCTCCTCGATCACCGTCCGCATGTCCAGGATTCCCCCCGCAATCGCGTTCGGCGCCCGCCAGTCGGTGCATTCCCCGTAGCCGGTGATCCCGGCGTCCGTCTCCACCTTCACGAACGAGTACGCCGCCCACGCCGCATCCGCCTGGATCGGCTCAACCTTCGTAATCTTCACGACGACCTCCTCGCGGAACCGGCTGCGGCACGACACCGCGGATGTTACGGGAACCGGACCGGTCCGGGAATTTCCCCCCATCTTTGCAGTCGCTCTACGTCCGGCGTAGCATCACCTCACCAGCAACCCGGAGCAGCGCGCGGCCGAAGGAGAACCAACATGGCGGAACAGGCGACCACCGACTCCCGACCCAACATCGTCCTCATCATGGTCGACGACATGGGCTTCTCCGACATCGGCTGCTTCGGCTCCGAGATCCAGACCCCCAGCATCGACGCCCTCGCCGAAAACGGCGCCACCTTCACCCAGTTCTACAACTACGCTCGTTGCTGCCCCACCCGCGCCTCGCTGCTTACCGGGCTCTATCCCCACCAGGCCGGCATCGGCCACATGACCCTCGACCTCGACACCGTCGGCTACCGCGGCTTCATCAACCGCGACTGCGTCACCATCGCCGAGGCCCTCAAAACCGGCGGCTACACCACCCTCCTCTCTGGCAAATGGCACGTCGGCGGCGACTACCTCCTCTCCGCTACCAACGAAGCCCACCCCGGCGAAGAAGCCTGGCCCCTCGCCACCCAGCGCGGATTCGACCGCCACATCGGCACCCTCACCGGCGCCGGCAGCTACTTCAACCCCCACACCATGGTCGACGGCGACAAGCCCATCCCGGCCGAAGGCGACGATTTCTACTACACCGACTTCATCGCCGACAACGCCGTCGACTTCATCGGCGAGCACGGCGTCAAGGACAATCCCTTCTTCCTCTACGTCGCCTTCACCGCCCCCCACTGGCCGCTGCACGCCTTCGACGAGGACATCGAGAAATATCGCGGCCGGTACCGCGACGGCTGGGACAAGCTCCGCACCTCCCGCCACGAAGAGTTGAAGGGCTCCGGCATCGTCGACTCCAAATGGGAGATATCCCCTCGCGACGAATCCGCCCCTCCCTGGGAAGACGTCAAAGACACCGACTGGGAAGACGCCCGCATGGCCGTCTACGCCGCCCAGATCGACCGCATGGACCAGGGCATCGGCCGCATCATGGCCCGCCTCGAGGCCATGGATCTCAAAGACAACACCCTGGTCATGTTCCTCTCCGACAACGGCGGCTGCGCCGAGTTCCTGAAAGAGGATGGCCGCGTCGAGGTCGCCCCCACCGAGACCCTCGACGGCCGCCCGGTCCGCGTCGGCAACCACCGTGACCTCATGCCCGGTCCCGACGACACCTATCTCAGCTACGACCTCCCCTGGGCCAACGCCAGCAACACCCCGTTCAAACTCTTCAAACACTGGACCCACGAAGGCGGCATCGCCACCCCGTTTATCGCCCACTGGCCCGCCGCCATCGCCGCCGGCCAGCGCGTCACGTCGCCGGCCCACCTCATCGACGTCATGGCCACCTGCGTCGACGTCGCCGACACCCCCTACCCGTCCGAATACGACGGCAACGCCATCCAGCCCCTCGAGGGCGAGAGCCTCCGCCCGGCCTTCACCAACGATCAGTGGAGCCGCGAGCGCGAGATCTTCTGGGAGCACGAGGGCAACCTCGCCGTCCGCCAGGGCAGCTGGAAGCTGGTCCGCAAGTTCCCCGGCGACTGGGAGCTCTACGACATGGATGAGGACCGCACCGAGCTGGACGACCTCGCCGGCAAGCTCCCCGACAAGATCGCCGAACTGCTCACGTCCGAACACGGCAAGGTGCTCAACGATGCCAGAGGCGAAGTCGTCCGCGGTATCGAAGTGGTGGAGTTCGCTTGTGGGATTCCCCACTTGCTCAAGGGAGAGTACACCGAGAATG
>CAYYTN010000381.1:0-2465 GCA_964474495.1 uncultured Chloroflexota bacterium | reverse complement strand
CGCGGACGGCGCAGAGGGCGCAGGTGGGATCGGGCGGGGTGCTCATGTCGATCGCTCCGGAGGGCGGCCACCGGCCGGGCGGGCCGGGCGGGTGACGGGATAGCCCGGGTAGCGTAGCGCGCGGGCCGGTTGGGCGCGCCGGATGGCCGAGCGGGCGGGGAACTAGAATCACGGGCTGGCGGCGGCGACGGCGGACGCAGGAACTGCAATTGGATTCGGAGGCGCACAGGCAATGGACGCACTGAAGGTTGGCTTCGTGGGGCTGGGAGTGATGGGGCTGCCGATGGCGCGGAACGTGCTGAAGGCCGGGCACGCGGTGGCCGGGTATAGCCGTAGCCCCGGGCCGGTCCAGGCGCTGGCGGTCGACGGCGCGACGGCGGCGGCGACGGCGGCGCAGGCGGCCGACGGGGCCGGCATCGCGGTGCTGATGGTGCCGGGGCCGGAGGAGGTGGAGGCGGTGCTGTTTGACGCCGACGGCGTGGTGGCGGGGATGCCGGCGGGCGGGCCTGGTGCTGGCGATGAGCACGATCGATCCGGGGACGGCACAGCGAGTTGAAGGAAAGTTGCGGGCGGCGGGTTTGCGGATGCTGGAGGCGCCAGTGGCGCGGCCGGCGCAGAACGCGGTCGACGGCACGCTGGCGATCCTGGTGGGCGGGGCGGAGGAGGACGTGGACGCCGCCCGACCGCTGCTGGAGTGCATGGGCTCGGACATCGTCCACTGCGGCCCGGTGGGCACCGCGGCGGCGATGAAGCTGGTGAACAACATGCTGTCCAACGCCATGCTGGTGATGACGGCGGAGGCGCTGGCGCTGGGGAAGAAGGCGGGGCTGGCGGTGGAGACGATGTATGCGGTGCTGGAGGGGACGGCGGCGAACAGCGCGTCGCTGGGACGGATCGAGCGACAGGCGGTGAAGTCGCGGGAGTTCGCGCCGGGCTTCATGGTGCGGCTGGCGCAAAAGGACCTGCGGCTGGCGACCACTTTCGCGTCGGAAGTGGGCGCGCTGGCGCCGCTGGGCGCGGCGGCCCACGCGATGCTGGCGCAGGCCGGGATGCGCGGCTACGCCGACGCCGATACCAGCTCGGTACTGCGGCTGTACGAGGAGGCCGCCGGGGTGGAACTGGGCGAGGGATCATAATCCGAATTGCTTGCCAGCCAAGCGACCTTGTCATATTGTGACAATGTTACGTTGTTTGGCATAAGGAGCAAATGTTGCCGACGATAAGAATCGATGACGATGTGTATGCCCATTTGCAGGAGCATGCGACGCCGCTGACAGATACGCCGAATTCGGTGTTGCGGCGCCTGCTGGGGCTGGAGCCGGCCGGAGCCGGTGAAGGCGAGCCGGTGGAAACCGGCGGGCGCGGACGCGGGCGGCGGCCGGGCGGAAAAGGCCGTGGTCGGCCCGGAGCCGGTCGGGGCGGAGGGCGCGGTCGCGGACGGAGCGGCGGCCCCGACGAAGGACGGGGCCGGGGAAAAGGCGGCGGACCGAAAGGCGGAGCCGGCGAGGGACGGGGCGGGCGACGGGCCGGTTGAGCGATAGAGAAGCGGCGCGCCCCCGGGGAGCGACCCTGGTTTGAGCGCCGAGCCCCGGGAACAAAGCCCGAACTACAAGTGGCTGGTGGCGGCGATTGTGGGTTCGGGCGTGTTCATGTCGACGCTGAGCCAGGGCAGCGTGAACGTGGCGATGCCGACGATCGCCCGCGAATTCGGGGTGGACCTGACGACGGTGCAATGGCTGTCGCTGGGCTACGGGCTGGGGACGACCAGCCTGCTGCTGTCTATGGCGCGGCTGGCGGACATCGTGGGGCGGCGGCGGATGTACCTGATCGGGTACACGATCTTCGGCGCCGGGGCGATGCTCTGCAGCGTGATGCCGGACATGTACATGATCATCGGCGCGCGGGTCTTCCAGAGCGTGGGGGCGGCGATGCTGCAATCGACCGGCGCGGCGCTGCTGGTGGCGGCCTTTCCGGCCTCGCAACGCGGCCGCGCGATGGGCATCATCGGCAGTTTTGTCTCGACGGGCATCCTGATGGGGCCGGTGGTCGGTGGGCTGCTGACGGAAGTGGCGGGCTGGCGGGCGAATTTCCTGGTGGGGGTGCCGGTGGCGCTGTTCGGGCTGGTCGTCGGCGGGCGCATCCTGCGCGAGGCGCGCGGGGCGCGGGGCGAGTCGTTTGACTACCTGGGCGGGGTGCTGCTGGCGCTGTGGATCGCGCCGCTGATCTTCCTGCTGAACCAGGGGCAGCGGGTCGGCTGGGACAGCCCGCGGGTGGTGGCCAGCACGGTCCTGTTCGCGGTGGCGGCGGCGCTGTTCTTCTATGTGCAGCGCCGCCGGGTGCAGCCGATCGTGGACATGGCGATCTTCAAGGTGCGGGAGTTCAGCCTGGCGGTGGGAGTCGCGCTGGTGACCAGCATGGCGCGGGCCGGGAGCATGCTGCTGACGCCGTTCCTGCTGCAGTTGTTG
>CAYYTN010000380.1:0-2472 GCA_964474495.1 uncultured Chloroflexota bacterium | reverse complement strand
CGGGCTTTGCCGGCACCCCGCGCGAGTGGTCGCTGCGCCGCTACCTGGCCAACACCCGCGATCGCCACTACGAAGAGGACTACTTCGCCCCGCGCGTCTTTCGCGGCGCGATGGAGTTCCTTGAGGACAACCATCAGGACGACTTCTTCCTGGTCATCGACTCCTTCGACCCCCACGAGCCCTGGGACCCGCCCCCCTGGTACGCCGAGATGTACGACCCGGGCTATGCGGGCAAGAACATCGTCTGGCCCACCTACGGCCCGACCGACCTGCTCTCCGAGGCTGAGCTTAAGCACATCCGCGCCAACTTTGCCGGCGAGGTCACCATGGTCGACCGCTGGCTGGGCCATTTCGTCGACAAGCTCCGCGATCTCAACATCCTCGACGACACTCTGCTGGTCGTCATGTCCGACCACGGCATGCCGCTGAACGAGCGCGGCGTCATCGGCAAGTACGAGGACCACCTCTACCCCGAGTTGATCGACATCATCATGCTGATCCGCGACCCGAGCGGCAGCGGCGCCGGGCAGGTCGTCGATGGGTACGTCTACGACCACGACGTCATGCCGACCGTGCTGGCCCGGCTTGGGATCGAGCCGCCGCTGCCGGTCGACGGAATCGACCTGGCCCCGGCCATCGCCGGCCAGTCGACCGGCCGCGACTACGTCACCTGTTGCTTCGGCCAGCACCTGCAGTACCAGGACCCGGCCTGGTGGTACATCGCGCTCCGCGATGGCTCCGAACCGCGCCTCTACGACCGCGCCGCCGACCCCGATTTGCGCACCAACATCGCGGCGGACAATCCCGACCGCTGCGCCGCGATCTACGCCCTGCTGCTGGCCGACGCCGACGGCGACATCCGCGAGATCACTCCGACCGAGCTTCGTTCCGAAGGTGAGTGGTACGACAAGGCCTAGGATTCCCTCCTAAACGTGTTGCTAGCCGTCAGCTTCCTATCCGGCATCAAGCTTGTCGGCGTCTCCGCCGGATTCAGGATCAGAATCTGGATCAGCTAGGCCCAGGAACGAGATCACCAGATCCTCAAATGCCTCGACATCCGCCGGCGAGTTGCTCGGGGGTGGATTGAGTACGAGGCTCCCAAGCACACGCCCTAGGATCGTGCACCCATTGACTCTTTCCTGGAGATCTTCGGACAACGCCTCAAGCTCAGCATCATGATCCCCATCAAACATTCTTTCCATATCGTCAGGAAGCGGGTCTTTTTGCAGTTGATAAAAGGCCAGGAGAATGGCGCTGCTAGTGCGAATCCCAACCGAGGAGCCGAGTCTCCTCACATCCGCCGACATCTCAAGATAGGTATCTGCGATGCGAATCGCCAACTTGAGGGCATTCTGATCCAGAGGTGCATCTGACGCGAGAAGGTTGCCTTCCTGAAAGCGAGACACGAATGCCTCAAGTTCTCGGAGTGCCATCCCGGCCGCTTCGGTACTAGCCATCGCGGGAGCACAGACCTCCTTCACCAGTCGTCGCTCCCAATCTCGCTGCTCGCGATCCACTTCCGCCTTCCGGTCTTCCGCCCGATCGGCCACGAACATCTCTCGTTCCTTGTCCCTGTCCGCGACGAACTCGGCCCGAAGAGTTTCACGGTCTTCGGCAGCAGCCTCCCGCTGACGGTCGAAGTCCTCGCCGGATTGCCTCCGTGTCAGGACGTGCCCGAGGTACAGGCCAGCGAGCAGGGCGAATGCCGAGGGAAGCCCCGGCGCAACAAGCTTCCAAAACTCCACGATGAACTCGGGCACTATCACATCCTGCGCGGGGAGATCAACCTCTGATACTTCGCTTCCAACTGCTCAGACAGGTCGATCCACGATTGAACCTCAAACTGATTATGCCGTATTAAGCGAGATCAGAACTCTTTAGGTGCTTGAGAACAGCTCCAGATAGTCTCTCGCCAGTTCCAGATCGCGAAGCGCCTGCCTTGCGTCGCACATCGGCGTGCGCTCGCCGCGAATCGCCAGCACGAAGTTACGCGCCTGGGCGTACATGGCGTGGGTCGAAGGCATCCCCGGACGGGTCGTTTCGGGCGGCAGACCCTGCCCGGCGTCGCGCATGATCTCCACCGTCCCGGCCCGGTTCCTGGCCAGCGGCGGCGGCAGATCGACGCGGACATAGCCCTTCGCGAAGCCCACCAGCGCCGACTCCTGCCAGTCGAGGGTCGTCTCGTAGGGGCTCATCTCGATGGCCACCGCCGTTCCCGATTCGCTCACTCCCGCCAACAGCACTCCGGCCGGATCGGCGTAGGTGATTTCGTAGTCCTCATCCAGCAGGAAGTTCACGTAGTTGACCTGGTGGATGTAGTAATTCACGAACTTCACGTACTCGGCGTAGCTCGCCGCGTCCAGGTCCGCCGGGCGCTCCTCGGCCACCGGTTCCGGGTACGGGTCGCCGGCGTCGATCAGGCCTTCGAAGCCGCCGGCGATCCAGTCGCCGGCCGGCATCGTCACCCGCACG
>CAYYTN010000379.1:1277-2476 GCA_964474495.1 uncultured Chloroflexota bacterium | reverse complement strand
GTCGTGTTTGAGCGATCCGAAGGCGGGTCCCTCGGGAGTCTGGTGGCGGAGGAGTTTCACGGGGAGTCCCTTTCGGCGGGTGGCTACATGGCCTGCAGGAGCTTGAGGGCGGCGTCGCGGTAGGCGTCGACGTCGGCGAGCGCCGGGAGACGGTTGGCGCGGGGGATCTCGACGGACTGGGCCCCGGAGATGCGGCTCTGCAGGTGAGCGGCGTCGGCGGCGCCGGCGATGGGGTCCTTTTCACCGCGGATGATGAGCGTGCGGGCCGTGATGTGGGGGAGCAGGTCCAGCGTGCTGCCGGTGGCGACGGAGCGGGCCAGGGCGACGGCGGCGGCCTGGTCGGCGCTGGTGGCCGCCTGGAGCAGGTCTTCGGGAACCTTGCGGTTGCGTGGGACGCCGAAGTCGGCCTTCAGAATGCGGGCGAGGTTCTCGTCCTTCCAGGTGAGGCCTTCGAGCTCTTCGACGCGGGCGCCGGCCACGGCGGGATCGGCGGGCAGGGCATCGCCGCCGATGAGGATCAGCTTGTAGATGAGCGAGGGATAGCGGGCGGCCAGGCTCAGCGCTCGAGTTCGAGTGCGTGGAGCGCGTAGCGGATGTCGTCGGCGAGCGAGTCGACGAAGATGCCGTGCGGGGTGGCGGGGGAGCCGCCAAAGCCGCGAAAGTCGAAAGCGAGGCAGTGGAACTCCTCGGGCATGCCGGCGATGAAGCCGTCCCAAAGGGTGGCGGACTGGAGATTGCCGTGCAGGAAAACGGCGTTGTGCAGGCCTTCGCCGGATTCGAGGTAGTTGATCTCGATGCCGCGGACGGTGATGGCTGGCATGGGTTCCTTGTGAGACCGGGGCCGCTGGGCCGCGGGGCGGGCATCGAAGGAGTTTAGCGGGCGGGGAGCGTGGCCGGAACTACGGGTCGGGCTCGTCGAGCACGCCGAGGTAGGGGAGGTTGCGGTAGCGCTGGTGGTAGTCCATGCCGTAGCCGACGACGTAGCCATCGGTGAATTGGTGGCCGACGTAGTCGATGTCGACGGCGGCGGTGCGGGCCGAGATCTTGTCCAGCATGGTGCAGATGCGCAGCGAGGCGGGATCCTGGGCCCAGAGGTATTCGGCCAGGTAGCGCAGCGTCTGGCCGGAGTCGACGATGTCTTCGATAAGGACCACGTGGCGGCCGCCGATGGGGTGGTCGAGGTCTTTGAGGATGCGGAC
>CAYYTN010000379.1:0-1267 GCA_964474495.1 uncultured Chloroflexota bacterium | reverse complement strand
ACCGGTGGAGGCCGTGCCCTGGTAGCTGGAGACGGCGAGGAAATCGATCGAAAGCGGGAAGTCGAGCCGGCGGATGAGGTCGGACATGAAGATCAGCGAGCCCTTGAGGACGCCGATAAAGACCGGGTCGAGAGCGGCGACATCGCGGCTGATCTCGGCGGCGAGGCGGCGGACGCGGTTGGCCAGGGCGCGCTGCGAGAGCATGACCGGGAGGTCGGTGGGGAGGCGGTGGGCGGGGTCGCTGGGCATGGGTCGGGGTGGGGTTAGGGAGTGGAGTCGGAGTCGTCGGAATTGAGCGAGCGGAGAAAGGCGGCGGTCCAGGCGTAGCCGCGCTCGAAGCGGGCCACCGGCTTGAGCACGTGGCGCTCGACGCGCTCCCGGGCGGCCTGGTTGGCCCGGTCGACCGTTTTGGCCTGGTTGCGGATGCCGCGACGGGTCAGGGCGGTGGCTTCGACGATGGCGATCCCGGCGATGACCAGCACGATGAGCAGGCCGAACACGAGCAGCATGACCTCGATGGCGAGGATCAGCAGAGCGATGCTGGCGGCGGCCGACATCAGGCGGCCGCCCCGGGCTTAGTCTTTCCGGGCATTCTCATAGCGGTCGCGAATGGATTGTTCGGCACTTTCGGCGGCGCGGTCGGCATCGGAGCGGGCTCCAACCGGCGCCGGATGGCGTCGATGGGGCTGGCGCCCTGCCTTGGCGCAAATAGCGCTCCGGCCAGGTTACCGACGGCGAATCCGATGATGCCCCCGAGGACGATGTAGAACATGACGATGCACCTTAATTACCCCGGCGGAAAAGGGAGAGAAGCTTGCCGACGACCCCGACCGAGGCGACCCCGCGGGCGACATCGGCGGCGCGCGAGTCGGCGGTCCCCGTGGTGGCGGCCTTGATGGTCGCGGCCGTATCGGCGGTTGACCGAATGATGGGCCGAACCTCGTCGCTGATGACGCGGAAAAGGCGCCACAGCATGAAGGCGGTGATGAAGAGCACGAGGGTGGTGACCAGGGAAATGCCGGCGAGGACGACGATTGCGATATCGCGTACTTCTCCGAGCGACATGGACTTTGCCTCGTATTCCGAACTAGCGTCGACGCCGGCGAAAGATTCGCCTTAGCAGGACCGGGCGCAGGCGCTTCCACGCCCGAACCACGACACGAAGGTCCGCCGGGGCCAACGTTTGGTCGCTGTAGGTCGATCGCGCGTATCCGCGCGCGATATCGGCCGGCGGCCGCGTGACTTCCGCGGAGGGGGCCGCGGGCCC
>CAYYTN010000378.1:1658-2481 GCA_964474495.1 uncultured Chloroflexota bacterium | reverse complement strand
GCGTGGCGGGCGTCGTTGGAGAAGCCGGTGGCGTTCGGGGTGGCGCGGTCGGGCCGGCCCTGCAGGACGTAGCTGCCGTGCTCTTGCTCGATGCGGGCCAGTTCGTCGCGGATCAGCCGGCCGTGGTCGGGTCGGACATCTTCCGGGCTGGCGGCCATGAGCAGAGTGGTCTCCCAGTCGGCGGCGTGGTCGGGGGCTGTCCCGAAGTCGGCGGGGAGCATGTCCACAAGAGCGTCGAAGTCGAACATCCAGTACTTGTTGGTGACGATCTGGACGGGGTGTACGTCCATGAGATCGCGGGCGACGATCTGGTGGGCCGGGTCGTTGCCGCCGTGGCCGGTGACGATGAGGATGCGGCGAAAGCCGTGGCCGATCAGGCAGCGGGTGAGGTCTTTGACGACCGCCAGGTAGGTCTCATTGCGCAGCGACATGGTGCCGGGAAAGGGCAGGTTGAAGTCGCTGGCGCCGTAGACGAGGGTGGGGCAGATGACGATTTCGAAGCGGTCGGCGAGGCGGGCGGCGGCGCCGGCGATGACGTCGTCAACCAGCGCGGTGTCGGTGCGCAGCGCCAGGTGCGGCCCGTGCTGCTCGGTGGCGGCGGTCGGCAGGATGACGACGCTGTCGGGCGAGAGGTCGGCGACTTCGCTGCGGGTGAGGCGGTCGAGGTGATGGATGGGCAATGTTCCCCCCGGGTATTACGTTGGACGATGCCGGCGTGGTTGCACCGATTCTAAGGCTGGCGATGACTGGCTGGTTGGCGTCGGTGATGAGCCGATGGGTCGCGAACTGGCGGCGCCTTCGCCGGCGCCCCGCGCCGGAGCAC
>CAYYTN010000378.1:0-1648 GCA_964474495.1 uncultured Chloroflexota bacterium | reverse complement strand
GATAAGGGCGCCGTGGTCCAGAGTAATTTCCACGACTACCCT
The DNA here is from genome assembly GCA_964474495.1 of uncultured Chloroflexota bacterium. Classification (GTDB taxonomy): domain Bacteria; phylum Chloroflexota; class UBA11872; order UBA11872; family VXNJ01; genus JASLPR01. The sequence goes on along the minus strand of CAYYTN010000378.1, from coordinate 1,606 downwards.
ATCCTGCGCATGGACGAGGCACCCGCGATCGAGATCGATATCATCGACAGCGGTACGGCGCCCACGGGTATCGGGGAACCGGGTGTACCGCCGCTGGCGCCGGCGGTGGCCAGCCAGCGGCCGTCGGGGCTGAGAGCCATGTGCAGAGGTTGATGGGAGGGCGTGGCCAGGGCGGCCAGGAGCCCGCCGTGGTTGCCGTCGCGCAACTCCAGGCGGCCCGGCTCGGCGACCGCTCCACGCAGGATGAAGATGACCCCGAACGCCGGCGACACGGCGAGCCGGTTGATGAATCCCGAATAGCGGTCAAGGACGGTCCAGCGTCCATCGATGAGATCGACCTGCGCGAGGGTGCCCAGGGATTCGGCGGAGACCAGGGCGACGACGGTACGGGTTGAGTCGGGACGGGCGGCGACGGCGGCGACGGCGACAACCGCGCCCGGGGCGGCGAGCGCGGTGACCTGGCCGCCGTCCAGCGCGGCGCGATGCAGATCGCCGTTGCCGTCAACGATCAGCAGGGTGTCGGCGCCGCCGAAGGCGAGTCCGGTGATGGGGCCGTTGAAGCGGAAGGTGTGGACGGGACTGGCCGGGGCGCTGTTCCGGTAGACGGTGACGCGCCCGGCCGGGTCGCCGATGGCGATCAGGCCCAGCGACGGAGCGGTCGCCACCAGGCTGTCGGGATCGGTTGGTAGGTCTGGAGTCGGGGCACCGTCGCGCCAGAGGGAAGTGGAGCCGTCGGGGTGGGTGGCAAGGAGCCCGCCAGCTTCGAAACGGAGCGCGGTTATGACCGGCTGGTAGCCCGGTATCGCGATGGGCGCGGCGGTGCCGTCGCGGACGGTTTCGGTGGACCAGATCACTACGGAGCCGTCGCGGGAGGCGCTGGCGGCGACGGCGCCGGCGGCGTCGAGGCTGAGGGCGACGATGCGGTCGTGGTGGACGCCGGTGATGCAGTGGATGGTGGCTTGTTGCAGGTCGGTGAGCGTGAGCCGGCCGTTGAAGTCGCCCCCGAGCACCAGGCGGCCGCCGGCGGCGGTGGTGATGGCGGCGACGCGATCCGGCGTGTCCCAGGCGGCGAGCGCTTCCGGCAGATCGTAACCGCGCAGAAGGATGCGGCCCGGTCCGGCGGAGACGAAGTGGGGCAGATCGGCATCGACGATGGCCAGCGCCTGTACGGAGCCTTCGTGGAGCGATTCGACGCTGAGGAGGTCACCGTTGGCCACCGAAAAGATCTCGACCGCGCCGTCGGTCGCGCCGATCGCGAAGGCGCCGCCCTCGGGGCTGACGGCCAGGGCGGTGACCGGGAAGGCGCTCGGGTGACGCCGTAGCAGGAGGCCGGCGGCGGCGTCCCAGACGGTGACTTCGGAGCGGTTGGCGACCGGATCGTGGGTGAGGATCGCGACTACCGGGTCGCTGTCGGAGGCGCTGATGGAGGCTTGGTGCGGATCGCGGACGCCGGTGTCGAAGGACGAAATGAGATTGGCGCTGGCCGGGTCCCAGATGGAGACGCGGCCGCCGGCGCCGGCCACGGTCAGGCGCGTCCCATCGGCGTTGAACGCCAGGGCCATTATCTGGCGATCGCCGGCCTGCCAGCGCCCGCGCACTGCACCCC
>CAYYTN010000377.1:0-2484 GCA_964474495.1 uncultured Chloroflexota bacterium | reverse complement strand
GCATTCCCGAGCTTGAGCGCCAGCGGCGGGCTCAAGATCGCCCAGGCCGGGTTCGAAACCCTCGGTCTGGCCGTCTCCGAAGATGACGACGCCAAACTGACCAACGCCGACGAAGACGACGGCATCACCGGCATGACCATCGCCATGGACACCGCGCCGCTGGCCTCTGTACAGCTGGAAGTCGGCGTCGTCGATGGGGCGCCCAACGCCACCCGCTACATCAACGTGCTCATCGACCTCAATCAGGACGGCGCCTGGGGTGGCGCCGCCGGTGGTGGCGAACCCGAGTGGGCCGTCCGCAACCAGGCCATCGAAGTCAGCCCCGGCACCATCGCCGGACTGGCCACCGCCGAATTCGCCTTCAGCGACGGCATGCGACTCCCCGACACCGCCTGGATGCGCGTGCTACTCACCCGCACCGAGGTCACCGGCGACGACTGGGACGGTAGCGGCGACTTCGAATTCGGCGAAGTCGAGGACTACCTCGTCACGCCGCCCCCCGGGCCGCGCTTCACCATGTCCTGCCCCGAAGAAGTCTCCCTGGCCGGCGGGCCGATTGTCACGGTCGAGTGCTCCGTCGGCAACTACGGCGCGACCGCCGACCTCGGCCTCGTCTTCGAACGCCAGGCCAGTCCCGACGACCTGACGCGCTTCGGCGGGACGGTCCCCGACTTCGGCGCCGGCGAACAGCGCCCCGTGCCGGTCCTGCTCGTCAAGCGCGACTCCGAGATGGCCTTCTCCTACACCGTCGGCGACGGTTCTCCGCCGCCGGGCAGGGTGCTGGACGGAGTCGTCACCCCGCTGGTGCACCGGCCCGAAGGCTTCTTCAGCGCCCGCGAAGACATCCCGCCGGCCACCGGTTCCCTGCCCGATCCCGCCGACGACCTCTTCCACGGCGATCCCACCATCAGCCCGGCTCGGGCCGACGCCACCGTCGACACCCGTTTCTGGGGCGCCGGCGTGCTCGTCCCCGGCGCCGACCCTATCGGCGAGATCCCCGGCGCCGGCGGCGTCTTCGCCTGCGGACAGACCACCGCCGCCTCCGGCGCCACCGTGGTCTGCGGCGACGTCCCGCCAGTCGGCCCGCAGGTGATCGTCTGGAACAGCCTCGCCGCCCCGGTCCCGGTCGACGACCCCGCCACCGTCCGCACCTACTGGATGATGTTCGGCGATGCCGACCCGAGCAACGACTTCCTGGCCCTGCCGCAGTTCGCCAACGACGTCCTTGGCGACTCCGACACCCACTACTGGCTCGACTGGAACGGCAGTGAATGGAGCATGCGCCGCACCGCCGGCCCCCGCCTGACCGCTTCGCCCACCGGCGCCTGGGCCGTCATCGTCGGCAACACCGTCGCCATGCTGATCCCGCAATCCGAGTTGAGTTCGCTGGACACATTGCAGGTCGGCGTCTCCGGCTACAGCGGTCCCCTCGACAACCCCTATGGAACCGAAGCCACCTCCGACCGCGCCCCCGGCGCCCGGGAACCGCTGGCGGCGCTGGCCGACGTCACGCAATGGACGTTGCCCATGCGGGTGCTGGCGCGGCCGGCGCAGCCCCAAACCGCTCCCGTGGAAGCCGTCGCCTCCAATGACGGACTGGCCAGCGTCTCCATTCCCGAGGGAGCCCTACCCGACGGCGTGAGCACCGCCGATATCAGAATCACCGCCATCGACCCCGAGGACATCGCGACTTCACCCGGCGGGCCCGTCGGCGCAGCCTACCAACTCGAGCCGGGCGGCGTCGAGTTCCTCGCGCCGGTAGCCATCGAAATCACCGTCCCCAGCGCCGTCGTCGACGGCGCGATGAGCGTGCCGACCCTCTGGCACCTGACCGACGACGACTACGAAGTCCTGCCGGTGACCTGGATCAATCTCGACCCCGACGCCGAAACCGCCACCCTGACCGCCGAAGTCACCCATTTCAGCGCCGTCGCCGCGACCATCGACAACATGTTCTGGGTGACCATCAGCATTCCCGGCACTCGAACCTACAACGTCGGCGAGTCATTCACCGCCACCGGCACCATCGCTTCCGGGGCGACGGGATCCGGCCGGAGCTATGAGGAGTACCGACCCTCCGGCGCCCACGTCCACCGCCAGTTGCAGGGCCCGTACTCTGTTCAAGGGCGTTTCAACACCCCGGGCGGTTTCGGCGGCGGGGTGCTCTCCCCCGGGCGAATCAACAACCAGCCTCCGCCAACGCAGATGGCCACCGGCACCGCCACCGGCACCGGCGCCTTCACCTGCCGCAAGGTCGGCACCGGCGAGGTGCGCTACCACGCGCAAATCACCTACACGATGGTGACCACCATCACCGAGACGAGGTTCCTGATCTTCACGTCGCGCAGCGTCAACACCTGGCGGGGGGTGGCCTTCGTCGACGTAAACATCGAGGTCGAATGCCAGGGCGCGATCGACACCCCGACTCCCACCCCCACCCCCACCGTCGCCGACACTCCCACCGAAACTCCGACCCCGACGCCC
>CAYYTN010000376.1:262-2488 GCA_964474495.1 uncultured Chloroflexota bacterium | reverse complement strand
GCCCATTTCGCCCATGAGAGCGGAGAGCATCCCGCCGAGGATGAAGCCGAGGGGGACGGTCTGGAAGACGGTGGTGTACATGGCGAGCACGCGGCCGCGCATGTTTTCGGGGACGGTGGTCTGGAGGGCAGTGTTGAGGGCGACAAGCCAGAAGGGAGTGGAGACGCCCATGATGGTGAGGGTAGCGAGGGAGAGCGGGAAGGAGCGGGAGAGGGCGAAGATGACCATGCCGGTTCCCCAGATGCAGCCGGAGATGACGACGGAACGGCCTTTGCGGGAGATGTTGCCGCGACGGGAAAGCCAGAGACTGCTGAACAGGGCGCCGGCGCCCTGGGAGCCGGTCAGCAGACCGAAGCCGCCGGCGCCGACCTGGAGGACATCGCGGGCATAGGCCGGGAGCAGGGCCAGAAAGGCGGCGCCGAAGACGGCCAGCGAGGCGAGGAAAAGCAGGGCGGCTACGTGGGGAGCGCGGCGAACGTACTGGATGCCGTCAACGAATTCGACGACCAGGGGCTTGCGGTCGGGGCGCTCGGCGCGCTTTCCGCCGCGGACGAAAAGGAGGCTGACGACGGCAACCGCGAAAATGCCGGTGAGGAGATAGAAGCCGGTTTCGATTCCGTAGCGGCCCATCAGGTAGCCGGCGAGGGGCGGAGCGATGATGTTGGCGCCGTACTGAAGCAGAGTGCCCAGGGCGAGGGCGCCGAGGAGACGGTCTCTGCCGACGAGGTCGAAGACGAAGGTCTGGCTGGCGGGGAGACCGTAGGCCTGGAGGCCGCCGGCGGTCATGGCAAGGAGGAGGACGTGCCAGAGCTCGATGAGGCCGGCGCCGATGAGGAAGGCGGTGGCGAAGGCGGAGACGGCGAGGAGGACGCGGACCTGGAGGAGGAGGGTGCGGGGGTGGGCGCGGTCGGTCATGACGCCGCTGAGCATGGCCAGGGGGACGCCGACGAGAGTGGGAAGGCCGTTGGCGAGGCCGACCCAGACGGTGGCGTCGGTGAGCTCGAGGACCAGCCAGCCCTGGGCCATCATGCGCAGTTGCTGGCCTGAGAGGGTGAGGGAGTTGCTGGGCAGGAGGAATCGAAAGTCGCGAATGCCCAGGGTCTTGAAGGCGGATCGCGAGGCGGCCGACACGGGCGGGTCGGAGTTCTCGCGGGGACCCTTGAGGCTCATCGACGGGTACCTGGTTTCATGCGCCGGGGACACTATCTACGCGGGGCGAAAGGGGATATTGTTTCGTTCCCCGTCGCCGGCGTGCGGGCCGCCCGAGAGCCGGGTGAGAAGTGCCGTGGTTCACGGCGATGGAGTCCTGGCAAGAGCCGTGAGAGCGACGCCGCACGAAGCCGAGAACCCGCGAGTGCGTCTGCGCAACCAGCTGATTCTGTTCGGCAACATGAGCTTCTTCGCGCTGGGGTACAACGTCATTTCGCCGGTGACGATTATGCCGGTATTCGTGAGTTTCATGACGGGCTCGAATGTGATTGTCGGCCTGGTGCCGGCGATCGAGGCGCTGGGGTTCGCGCTGCCGCAGCTGTTCGGGGCACGGTACTACGAGCGACTGCCGTACAAGGCGTTCTACATGTGGCGGGTCAACGTTTCGGGGCGGCTGCTGCTGGCTTTGTACGGAGTGATGGTGATCTTCTGGGCGGAGGACCACCGCAGCATAATGCTGATCGGCTTCTTTCTTTTCCTGACGGCGTTCCGGGGCGGGATCGGGTTTCAGTCGCCGGCGTTCTCGGACGTGCTGGCGAAGGTGGTGTCGGTACGGCGGCGGAGCCGGTTTATCGCGATCACGTTCACGGTGGGCGGGGCGGTGGGAGCGGCGGCGGCGGCGGTGGTGGCGGGCATCCTGGGGGAGGACGCCTTCCCGGTGGGATTCGGGTTCCTGTTCCTGTTCGCCGGGCTGTACCTGGCGGCGGTGAATACGAGCATGCTGCTGCTGAAGGAGCCACCCTCGGAGAATACGGACCGGCCGCTGGAGTCGATCTACCGGGTGCTGAGCCGGGTGCCGCGGGTGCTGCGCAGCGATCCGGCGTTCCTGCGCTACGTGATCGGGCGAACGTTAATCGGCTGGGGGCTGCTGGCGATGTCGTTCCTGGCGGTGTACGCGGTGCGGGACTACGGGGCGACGCCGGCGGACGTGGGGGTGTATACGGCGGTGCTGCTGGCGTCGCAGACCGTGGCGACGCTGTTCTGGGGATTCCTGGCGGACCGGGTGACGAGCACGAT
>CAYYTN010000376.1:0-252 GCA_964474495.1 uncultured Chloroflexota bacterium | reverse complement strand
GCGGCGCGGGCGCTGGTGCTGATCGCACCGAGCAATGGGGTGTTTGTCATCGCCTTTCTGCTGGTCGGCGCCGGGTACGGGGCGGTGCGGTTTTCGGACTTCGCGGTGATGATCGATATCGCCCCGCGGGGCCAGATTTCGAACTATGCGGCGGTGTTCGCGGTGTCGACAACCCCGCTGCTGGTGCCGGCGGCGCTGATCGCCGGGGTGGTGGCGGACGCTGGGGGCTATGCGCCGATGCTGGTGGCGATG
>CAYYTN010000375.1:0-2491 GCA_964474495.1 uncultured Chloroflexota bacterium | reverse complement strand
CGGCCGCATTTGCGCTGCTCATAGCACCCGCCGCTGCCGAAACCACGGAACCCGTCAGCCCGGCCACCGCCGCCGCCGCGATGGACCGCTTCGTCGCCGACCACGGCGGCACCGCGGCCATCGGCGCCCCGCTCGCTCCCATCGAGGCCGATCCCGAGCACCCCGGCGTCTACCACCGCTACTACCAGAACTTCCAGCTCGACTACTGGCCCGAGCTGGCCGGCACCGACTACGCCGTCCAGCCCGCCCTGCTCGGCATGCTGGAGACCCGCACCCGCAACTTCGCCAACATCGCTCCCTTCACGTCCGAAGAAACCGTCCAGTACTTCCCGGAGACCGGCCACTCGGTCCGTTTCGGCTTCCTGGACTTCTTCCTCGACACCGGCGGGCTGCAACTGCTCGGCTACCCGATCTCCGAGGAGATTGACGACGCCGGCACGACCATCCAGTACTTCCAGCGGGGCGCGGTGCGCTATCGCCCCGGAGCCTTCCCGGCCACCGGGGCCGAGCCGCTTGGTCGCACCTTCTACGAACGGGCCAACAGCCCCTGGCAGGCCTCCCTGACCACCACCGTCCCCGACGGGGTCATCCCCACCGGCGGCAGCGTCCCGGTCACCGTCACCCTGACCAATGAGGGCTCCGCCGTCTGGACTCCCGACGGACCCGACCCCGTCTCCCTTGGCTACCACTGGATCGGCGCCGCCGCCGGATTCGAAACCGTCGACGGCGCCGGCTCGCTCATCCCGGCTCGCCTCGACCCCGGCGCCTCCGTACAGCTGAACCTCACCGTCCCCGCCCCGGCGGCCGGCGGCCAGTACACGCTGCTGTGGGATCCCCGCGTCGGCGACCGCTGGATGTCGCAGCTGGGCCAGACCACCGGCGAGGCAACGGTCGTCATCGGCGGCGACCCGCCGATGATCCGGGTGGCCATCATGGAGCTCGGCCCCGATAACGACGATGACGACCAGGCCACCGTCTCGGCCACCGCGCCGTACCAGATCACCACCCTGGGCGGGGCGGTCATCGCCGACCTCGCCGCCGGGGTGCGGGTCGCCCTCGACTACGAAGGCACGCAGATTCGCGTAACCCTCCCCGGGCAGGCGCCGCGGATAATCCCCGAGCCGATCGCCCTGCGCACCCAACCCGGCTTCCTCTTCATCGTCGACGAGATTCAGCCCGGGAACCTGTACCGCAACGAACTCGAGTTCCGCTACTCCGATGTCCTGGAGAGCGCCTGGCTGATCAACATCCTCCCCATCAACGACTACATCGCCGGGCTCATCGAGCAGGGCGAGGAGGCCCCCTGGGAGTCGCTGAAGGCCTCGGTGATTGTCTTCCGCAGCTACGCCCTGGCGGTCCAGGCGCGGCTGCTGATCAAGAACTACGAACCCTTCGACATCGCGTCCTCCACCACCCACACCCCCTCCTACTTCACCCGGCACATGTTCTACCGCGGCTTCGTCCGCGAACTCGACGGCCCGCGCCTGCGCCAGGCCATCGAGGAGACCCGCGGCCAGGTGGTCACCTACAACGGTGAAATCATTGAGGCCCCGTTCTTCACCCAGGCCGGCGGCTACACCATCAGCCACGCCGACGCCGGCTGGGGCGCGCTGCGGCCCTGGGCACCCGGCGTCCTCGATCCGGTCAGCGAAGACGACTGGTTCATCGGCCACGGGGTCGGAATGCCCCTGCAGAGCTCCAACAAGATGGCCAATCTGGGCTATGGCGCCGAGCAGATCATCCGCCTCTACTACATCGGCGTCGCGATCGGCTACGGCTACTAGCCGAATCCGGTTTCAGACCGCCGAATCGCTGCTATACTCCGCTTCTTCCCGAGTCCACGGGAGCACCCCCACCCCGAAAGCAAGCCATCCGTGAACCCGCAAAACGGCCTCATCGGTCGCGACTTTCTGGAAATAGCAGACTTCTCTGGCGATGAGTTGCGCGACATTCTCGACAAAGCCGCCGCGCTCAAGCTCGCGGTCCGCGAAGGGATCCCTCATACGCTTCTCGCCGGCCGCACCATGGCCATGATTTTCGAGAAGCCCTCGCTGCGGACCCGCGCCACGTTTGAGACGGGCATGTCGCAGCTGGGCGGCCACGCGGTCGACCTGGCCCACGAGCACCTGCAGATGGGCGTCCGCGAGTCGATCGCCGATGTCGGGCGCAACCTGGCGCGGTGGGTCGATGTGATCATGGCCCGGGTTTACTCTCACGACACGCTGACGCAGCTGGCCGAAGCCGCCGAAATCCCGATCATCAACGGCCTCAGCGACCGCAGCCATCCCTGCCAGGTCCTGGCCGACCTACTGACGATCCGCGAGCACAAGGGCGCGCTGAAGGGGCTCAAGCTGGTTTATGTAGGCGACGGCTTCAATGTGGCGAACTCGCTGCTGGCGGCCGCCCCGCGGCTCGGGATGTCCCTCACGCTGGCCTGCCCGGAGGGCTACGACCCCGGCCCGGACGCCATCGCCGCGGCGCGCACGGCCGG
>CAYYTN010000374.1:0-2502 GCA_964474495.1 uncultured Chloroflexota bacterium | reverse complement strand
GCGCTCCTGCTCGGCGGAGGGCTTGCGCTTGCTGACGACCTCGAGGGTCAAGTCGTTGTCCGGCAAACGATCCGGCTCCTGCACCAGCACCCCACCGGCCACGCTGCGCACCTTCAGGTCGCCCAGCCCCGGTACCGCCGCCGCCGGATCGCGCAGCTCCAGCGGGATTCGCAGGATTCGCGTCCGCCGGCGTTTCTTCAGGAGCGTCAGCGCCTCCTCCTCGTACTCCGGCGCGATCACGATATCCAGCAGCGTCCCGCGCATCGCCGTCGCCATCGCCAGGTCCAGGGTGCGGTTCGTCGCCACGATCCCGCCGAAGATCGACACCGGGTCGCAGGCGAACGTCCGCTCGTAGATCGCCGCCAGGTCATCACCACCCATCGCCAGCCCGCAGGGGTTGCCATGCTTGATCGCCGCCACCGTCGGCTCGTCGAAATCGGTCACCAGGTTCCATCCGGCGTCGGCGTCCAGGTAGTTGTTGTATGAAAGCTGCTGGCCGTGCAGTTGCTCCGCGCCGGCCAGCCCGAACGCCGGCAGTTCCGCCGGCCCGAAGCGGTAGAACGCCGCCGTCTCCTGGTGCGGGTTCTCGCCGTAGCGGACCTCGGTGGCCAGGGTCAGCGGCAACGCCAGGCGCTCCGGCAGCAGGTCGCCGCCGCGCCCGGCGTAGTAGGCGGCGATCAGCGCGTCGTAGCCGGCGGTGTGGGCAAACGCCGTCGCCGCCAGTTCGGCCCGCAGGCCGTCCGGTTCCTCGCCCTCCAGCGCCGCCGCCACCCGCTCGTAGTCGCCCGGGTCCACCACGACCATCACGTGCTCCGCGTTCTTCGCCGCCGCCCGGATCATCGTCGGCCCGCCGATATCGATCTGCTCCACGTTTTCGGCGTGACCCAACCCTTTGGCCAGCGTCGCCGCGAACGGATAAAGGTTCACCGCCACCACATCGATCGGAGCTATCCCCAGCTCGCCCAGGATCTCTACGTGCGCCGGGTCATCGCGCCGCGCCAGCACCCCGGCGTGGACCGCCGGGTGCAGCGTCTTCACCCTCCCGTCCAGGATTTCCGGAAACCCGGTGATCTCCACCACCGAGCGCACCGGCACCCCGGCCTCCTCCAGCGCCCGCAGCGTGCCGCCGGTCGAGATGATCTCGTGCCCCAGGTCGACCAGCCGCGCGGCGAACTCCGCGATCCCGGTCTTGTCGTAGACGCTGATCAGTGCGGACATTACCCGGCCTCCGTTGGCTCTGAAGTTGCGGCTACGAATACTCTCCGGCCCTCGACCCGCACCCGGCCCTCGGCGAACCACTGCAGGACCTGCGGGTAGAGCCGGTGCTCTTCCACCAGGATACGGTCCGACAGCGTATCGGCATCGTCTCCGTCCCGCACCGGCACCGCCGCCTGGGCCACGATCGGCCCGGCGTCGAGCTCATCAGTCACCACATGGATCGTGCAGCCGGTGTACTTGACCCCCCAGGCGATCGCGTCCGCCTGCGGACCCGGCGCCATCCCCCCGGCGAACGCCGGCAAGAGCGACGGGTGGATGTTCAGGATGCGATTCGGGAACGCCGCCGTCATTTCGGGCGGGGTGATGAGGTTGAACCCGGCCAGCACCACCATGTCCACCCCGGCCGCCTGGAGCGTTTCGGTCATCTTCAACAGCTGCGGCCGCCGTCCCCCGGCCGCCTTGCGGCTTATGCACTCCGCCCGAATGCCGCGCCCGGTGGCCCGCTCCAGCGCCAAGCAGCGCGGCGTGTTGCTGATCACGACATCCACCCGCGCGTCCAGGTCGCCGGCGTCGATCGCGTCCAGGATCGATTGCAGGTTCGAGCCCCGTCCCGACGCCAGCACCCCGAGTTTCAATACATCGCTCATCGCCTGATCTGTACCTTTTCGCCGCCGTCGTCAGCCTGGATCGCCCCGACGATCGACGCCCCGGCAATCGCCCGGGTCAGGTCGTCGGCGGTGTCCTGGTCGCAGAAGATCGCCATACCGATGCCCAGGTTAAAGATACGCGCCATTTCGTCCTCGGGCACGTCGCCCAGTTCGGCGATGAGTTCGAAGATCGCCGGCACCTGCCAGCGGCCCCAGTCCAGGTCGGCCCGCACGCCCTCCGGCAGGCTCCGCGGGATGTTGTCCAGCAGTCCGCCGCCGGTGATGTGCGCCAGCCCGTGCACCCGCGGCAGGAACTCGTGCAGGTCGTCCAGGTAGCAGCGATGCGGCGCCAGCAGTTCGTCGCCGAGCGGTCGGCCCAGGTCCGGATAGACGTGCTCCAGCGGCACGTCGGCGAACACGCTCCGTACCAGCGAATAGCCGTTGGTGTGGATGCCGTTCGACGGCAGCGCCACCACCACATCCCCGGCCCGCACGTCCGCGATGTCGATCAACTCGTCCTCCTCGGCCACCCCCACCACCGCCCCCACCAGGTCGAATTCGCCCGCGCCGTACACCCCGGGCAGTTGCGCCGTCTCGCCGCCCACCAGCGGCACTTCCAGCACTTCGCAGGCCGCCG
>CAYYTN010000373.1:0-2508 GCA_964474495.1 uncultured Chloroflexota bacterium | reverse complement strand
CGCTCTTCGCCGAACGATTGGAGGGCGTCGGCGCGGGGCCAGGAGAAGGTCTTGCCATCGGCGCCGCCGGCTTTGCTGGCGGCGACGGCCAGGTCGTGCACAGTGACGGCGGGCAGGACGGAGCCGGAGTAGAGGGTGCCGGGGACGGCCTTTTCGAGGACCAGCACGTAGAGATCGGCCAGGTCTTCGACGTGGACGAAGGTCATGTGGTTGCCGCCGTCACCGACGAAGGGCACGTGGCCGAGGTCGCCGGCGGTGCGCACCAGGATGGAGGGATAGCCGGACTCGCGGCCGTAGACCCAGGCGGGGCGGATGACCCTGGCGGCGACGCCGCGGGCGGTGGCGGCGAGGACGGTCTGCTCGACGGCGGGTCGCCACTCGACGAAACGGATCGCCCGCACGGGCGAGTCTTCGTCGGCGATCTCTTTGCCGGTGTTGCCGAGGACCAGGTTGCCGCTGGTGTAGATGAACGGCCGATCGGTGCCGGCGAGGGCGGCGAGGAAGGCATCGACGGCGGCGCGGTCGGCGGATTCGGCGGTGTGGTCCTTGGTGTTGGCGGTGTGGATGACGGCGTCCATGCCTTCGACCGTGGCGGCGAGGCCGTCGGGCGCCAGCAGGTCGCCGGTGCGGGAGTCGAGTCCGCGTTCACGCAGGAGCGCGGCGGTGTGGCCGGAGCGGGCGAGGCCGACGACGTGGTGACCGGCGGTGACGAGCTTTTCGGCCACGACGGACCCGATGTAGCCGGAGGCTCCAGTCAGCAACACCTTCATCGCGATAGCCGCTCCTCGCAAGCCCCCCCCCAAAGCTCTACGTCAAGTTGACCAGGCCGAGTTTAGCGGGCCGGAGGACGCCCGCAAGCCAACTGCGGGGTGCGCGGTGGCGGTGGGCGAAGCAGAAAAGAGCGCCGACGCGACCTGGTTGGTGTAGTATCCGATGTCGTCCAGTACCGGGAGCGAGGAACTGCGATGTGGCAGGCCGGCAGGACGGCCGGGGAGATGTTGGGGCGGCAGCGGATGGTCAGGGGGATCGCGCTGGTGCTGTTTTTCGGAGCGCTGGGCTGGTACTTCAACCGGCCGATCCCGGGGGCGGCGGAGTACCCGCTGGGGGACATCGACCAGCTGTTTCAACTGGCGACGCTGGAGTGGGAGCGCTGGTCGCTTTTGCACCAACCGGGCAGCTTTTTCGCCGGGTTGAGTTTCTACGGGATGGGCGAGAGCCTCTACTTCTCGGACCTGCTGCTGGGCGCGCTGCCGATCTACATGCTGCTGGCCCGGGTGTTTGGTCCGGTGCTGGGGTTCAATCTGCTGCATGTGGTGCTGGTGAGCCTGAACGGGCTGGTGATGTTCGGGGCGGTGCGGCGGCTGACCGGGCGGCCGGCGGCGGCGCTGGTGGGGGCGGCGATCTTCGCCTTCTCACCGGTGCAGCTGCGCTTCGGCCAGCACCTGCAGTTGCAGATGCTGATGTGGACGGCGGCGATGGTGTGGTTCCTGGTTGCCTACGTGCAAGAACGAAAACCGTGGCTGCTGGGGGCGGCGACGGCGTCTTTCAGCGTGCAGTTCGCGACGGCGGTGTACCCGGGCTATTTCGCGGCACTGGCGCTGGCGGCGCTGCTGGGAGGGGCGGCGGGGTTCGGTCGGCTGCGTCTGCGGGAATGGCGGAATGTGGCATGGTCGCTGGCGGCGGCGGCCGTCGGACTGCTACCGCTGCTGCCGATCATCGCCGGATATCGAAGCTTCGGGGCCGACTGGCAGATCGCGCGCGACATCCGCGAGGTGCTGCGCTATTCGGCGGGACTGCCCGGCTACCTGAGCGACGCGCTGCAGAACCAGTGGTGGGTCGGGGCGGTGGGGCGGCTGGGAGACGCAGGCTGGATCTCCCGGGCGGCGCCGCCGGTGATCGTGCCGCTGGGGCTGGCGGCGGCCGGGGTGTATTTCGGGTTTCGCCGCCGGCGACTGCGCTGGGTGGTGCTGGGCGGGGTGGTGCTGACGGTGGTGAGCGTGGTGCTGTCGCTGGGGCCGGAATTGCGCTGGGGCGGGAATCTGACCGGGACGGCGTTGCCCTACCGCTTTCTCTTTGAGACTTTCCCGGAGTTCCGGGCGCTGCGGGTGGCGGCGCGCTTCGCGATGCCGGCGATGCTGGGAATCGCATTGCTGGCGGCGGTGGGGATGGACGGTATCTGGCACTGGGCCAGGACGCGACACGCGAGACGCTATGCGCTGCCGGCGGGGTTGGGTCTGTTGCTGGTGCTGGAGTTCGCAAGGGGGCCGATCGCTTCGGGTGAGCTGCCGCAGCGGGCGGAATTGACGGCGGCGCTGGCGACTACCGGCGGACCGGTGATCTTCGTGCCGGCGGACATCTCGATCTGGGAGGAGCCGATTCGAATGTGGGTTACGGCACAGGCGCGGACGCAAATGGTGAACGGCTACTCGGGATTCAAGCCGCCGGCCTACGGGCAACTGGCGGCGCTGGTGGACGTAGGGGATCACCGTATCAAGGCACGCCTGCATG
>CAYYTN010000372.1:1282-2518 GCA_964474495.1 uncultured Chloroflexota bacterium | reverse complement strand
GGCCCCCTTGCCAGCCTGGCCAGCAGTCCCATCGCCACCGCCAGTTCCAGCACGAACACCGCGTCCGGCTCCGCCGCCCCCAGCACCACGATCTGGAACGGCGGAAACAGCACCGTTAGCAGCGCCCCGGCCAGCGCGATGTCGTCCCTTCGCACCGCCGCCCGCAGCGCCAGGAACAGCACCCCCGGCAGCGCCACGTTGGCCAGCATGATCGGCAGCTGCGCGCTGTGATACCAGTGCCCGGACACCCCGAACGACACCGCCATCAGCAGCGGCAGCAGCGGCGCGTCCACCACCGTCCCGCCGGCGGTCGCCTGGGCGATTCCCATCCCCGCCGACCAGGTTGGATAACCCTGCCCGGCCAGCACGTCGTCGGCCACGATCCAGTATCGCGCCAGGTCGTCCATTGTCACCGCCCGGTACGAGCCCGCCTGCAAGAACCCGATTCCGACGAGCGTTCCCGCCAGCAGCCAGCCGCGGTGCGCCGTCAGTCGCTCGCGCGCCCGCGCCAATGTCGATGGCGAATCCCCCGGCCGCAGCAGCCACCCGGCGTAGACCGCGATGCCCAGCAACAGCGCCGCCAGTGCCCGCGCGCCGCCGCTGGTTATGAGCAGATGACGCAACTCGTTGTCGCCGTTTGACGCCAGCGCGAACCCCAGCGGTACCAGCAGCGGCCAGAGGTAGACACGCCCGCCATTCACCGGCGGCATCCTCCCGAACAGTAGCGCCAGGACCGCCAGCACCGCCAGCGCCGCCGGCCAGATCGCCGCCGTTTCCGCCGCGCCGGCCGTGATCTTCAGCAGCAGATCGCCAAACCCGATTCCCGCCGCCGCCAGCGCCAGCAGGTCCACCGATGACATGGCCCAACTCCCGGCCCGCAGCCGCTCGGCGGTCTGCTTCCCGGCCGCTTCCACCACCGCGATTCCGGCCGCCAGCAGCAGCGGCGCCAGCGCCAGCAGGCCGATCCTCAGCGACGCCGACTCCGCCACCAGCGCGTTGAACGAATCCGACCCGTACAGCAGCGCCACCGGCGCCGCCATCAGCAGGCCGGCCGTCATGCTCCGCCAGGCCCTGCGCTCCCCCGCTCCCCGCCAGGCCGCCAGCGCGATCGCGGCGACCAACCCGGCCGCCAGCCCGAACGCCAGCAGGTGCCCGACTGTCATCTCGGTCGGATTCGCCCGTCCCGCCAGCACCGTCGCCACCGCCGCTCCGACCGCCAGGACCCCGCCCGCCCCG
>CAYYTN010000372.1:0-1272 GCA_964474495.1 uncultured Chloroflexota bacterium | reverse complement strand
CCTCATGCGAGCGCCTCCGGCGACCCCCGCCGTCCGGCCAATAGCGCCACGCCCAGCGCCAGCGCGCTCAGCACCCCGGTCAGCGCCGCGTAGCTGATTCCGACCGTGTCGCCGTGCATATCAAACGGCCGGTAGTGGTCGAACAGCCGCTCGCGAAATCCCTCGGCGTCGGCGCAATCCCGGCACGGCAGCGCGATCGGATTCTGTATCAGCTCCAGCGCCTCCACGTAGATATCGCCGCCGCGCAGCAGGCTCCCGGACTTGTTCCAGTGGTACATCTCCTCCGGCGTCGCCAGCACGTAGATCTCGCCGCCGATCAGCGCCACCACGATGACCGCCAGCACCGCGCCCGTCCAGTTCGCGCGCCAGTTCCAGCGCAAGACTTCCCTTACCCCCAGCGCCGCCATCGCCGCCACCACCGGCAGCCCGTAGCCGAGGTGACGGAACATCTCCGCCGGCTCCGCCGCCCGCAGCACGTCCGGATTTACCGCCAGCGTCAGCGCCAGGTTCGCCAGCAGCGCCACGGGCAGCGCCGCCACGAGCCACCGCCCCCGGGCCGCCGTCCAGCAGCCGACCGCGAACAGCCCCCCGGTCAGCGCCACCAGCCCCGGCGCGCGCAGATCGTCCAGCAGCAGCACCCGCCCGTAATACCACCAGGTGTTGTGGCGCAGGTAGTCCAGGTTCTCGCCCAGGTTCGCGAGCGAAAAGCCCGAGCCGCGCGACGGCCAGGCGGCGTCGGTGGTCAGCGCCACCAGCGCCGCGAACGCCCCGATTCCGGCCAGCGCGATCGCGCCCGGCAGCAGCCATTTCCGGGACCGCCCGAAGGCCGCCGCCGTCGCGGCCAGCACCGCCGCGTAGACCAGCCCCTCCGGCCGGGTCAGCGCCAGCAGTAGCAACACCACGCCGAGCGCCACCGGGCCACCCCGCCCCGCCGCCGCCCGCGCCAGCAGTCCCATCGCCACCACCAGTTCCAGCACGAACAGCGCGTCCGGCTCCGCCGCCCCCAGCAGATGCACCTGGAACGGCGGAAACAGCACCGTCAGCAGCGCTCCGGCCAGCGCGATGTCGTCGCGGCGCACCAGCGTTCGCAGCGCCAGGAACAGCGCGCCCGGCAGCGCCACATTGGCCAGCACGATCGGGATCTGCGCGCTGTGATACCAGTGTCCGGCGATCCCAAAGGAGCCCGCCACCAGCAGCGGGAACACCGGCGGGTCCACCCAGAACGCGCCCTCCACCGCCTGCGCCACCCCGCCTCCGCCGGCCCACGCCGGG
>CAYYTN010000371.1:0-2519 GCA_964474495.1 uncultured Chloroflexota bacterium | reverse complement strand
CAAAGGTGGAGCGATGAAACTAACCGAGAACATCCATATCGTCGGCGGCGGCCTGATGGGCTTCGGGCTGAGTCACATGGGCGACTGCCACGTCTACGCGGTGACCGACGGCGAAGAGACGGCCCTGATCGACGCCGGAGTCGGGATGGAACCCGAACGGATCGTGGCCAACGTCGAGGCCGACGGCATCGACCCCGACACCGTCAAATACCTGATCCTCACCCACTGCCACGGCGACCACGCCGGCGGCGCGGCCTTCCTGCGCAAGCAGTATCGATTGGAAGTGATTTCCCCGGTCGACACCCGGGTCTGGCTGGAGACCGCCGACGAGGACGCCACCAACCTGGCGCGCGCCCGGGCCGCCGGGCGCTACCCGGCTTCCTATCGGCTCGAACCGGTGGCCGTGGCCCGGGAAGTTGACGACGGCGAGGAGATTCGGGTGGGGAGCCTGAGGCTGCACACCTTCTCCACCCCGGGTCACGCCGGCCGGCACATGAGCTACCTGCTGGAGGCCGACGACAAGAAGTACCTGTTCGGCGGCGACCTGGTGTTCGCCGGCGGGCTGGTGGTGCTGAACTGGGCCGAGGAGACCTCGGTATTCGAGCTGGGCAACAGCATCACCCGGTTCCGCGACGCCGGCATCGACGCCCTCCTGCCCGGCCACGCCGCCATCGCGCTCGAAAACGGCCAGGCCCACATCGACAAGGCCATCGCCAAGTTCGATTCGCTGACCGTCCCGCGGAACATGATGGAGTAGCGCGATCGCGATCTCATCGAAACTGGCGACTGCCCGGGAAGCCCCCTGGACGGATCGCGCGCATGGGCAGGCCGAGGAGCCGGCGCGGCGGACGCCGTTCGCGCGCGACCGCGACCGCATCCTGCACTCGCGGGCGTTTCGCCGGCTGCTGCACAAGACCCAGGTGTTCGTAGTCACCGAGGCCGACTTCTTCCGCACCCGGATCACCCACTCGCTGGAGGTCGCCCAGATCGGCCGCAGCATCGCCTTCGAGTTGGGCCTCGACGAGAGCCTGACCGAGGCCATCGCCCTGGGTCACGACCTGGGCCACGGGCCGTTCGGGCATGCCGGCGAGGCGGCCCTGAACGAGTTGATGGCCGATCACGGCGGCTGGCACGCCAACAAGCATTCCCTGGAGGTCGTGGACGACATCGAGGCACCCTACCCGGGGTTTCGCGGGCTGAACCTGACCTGGGCCACCCGCGAAGGCATCGCCCGCCACGAAACGCTCTACGACATCCCGACCCAAAGCGCCGAGTTTGACAAATACCCGCAGCCGGGTCCCGAGGCCCAGGCGGTTTCGCAGGCCGACGAGTGCGCCTTCCTGGCCCACGACATCGAGGATGCGGTCAACGCCGGGCTGATCGGCCTGGAGGACCTGCTCCGCGAAGGGCCGCGGCTGTGGTCGGACGCCGTGACCTACGCCGAGGAGGTCTGCTCCGGCGAGCAGCGCGCCGACCTGGAGTTCGACCGCGCCCGGGTGGTCCTGCGCCGGGCGACCAGCCACGTGATCGGGGTGCTGATCAAGGACGTGGTCCGGACCGCCCGGGAGGGCCTGGAGCACGCAGAAATCGAAACGGCCGAGGCGGTGCGCGGGCACGCCGCGGTGCTGATCGCGCCTTCGGAAGAAAAAAGGACCCGCCGCGCCGAGGTGAGCGCCTTCATGCAGGATCGGGTCTACGATTCGCCGCCGATCCTGCGGCAGACGGCCCGCGGCCAGATGGTCTTGCAGCGGCTCTTCGCGGCCTTCGTCGAGGATCCGCGGCTGCTGCCCCTATCGACGCGACAGAAGCTGAAAGAGCCGGGCGCGGAGACGGCGATGGTGGTGGCGCGGTTCCTGGCCGGGATGACCGACCGCTTCGCGGTGGATATGTGCGCGGAGCTGTTTGAGCCGGGCGCGCGAAGTTTCGGCGGCCGCCCCGACTAGTGCTAACGGCACTTTCTAGTGACTGGCAGGTGGGGCGGGTGGACGGCGCGCGGGTAGGACAAGCCCAGGCCGGCGAGACAGACGATTTGTGCTTATGGCACCCGGGTGCGGGAGCAGGACAACCCTGCCTCAACGAGACAGATCAATGTGCCTCTGGCACCCAGGCGCGGGAGCGGACGAAGCGCTTCGCCGAAAGCGCCGCCCGGGCGCCGTCGCCGGTGGCGATGGCGATCTCCTTGCCGGTGCCGCTGGTGCAGTCACCGGCGGCGAAAAGGCCGGGCACCCGGGTCAGATTCTCGCGATCGACGATCACCTCGCCGTGGTCGTTCAGCTCCGCCAGGTCCTTGACGATGCCGGTGGCGGGACGAAAGCCGATCTCGACGAAGATGAGATCGATGGCCAGGGTCTGTTCGTCGTCCTCGTCAGCGAGCGCGATGACGACACGCTCGACGTGATCTTCGCCTTCGATGCGCCGCACGGTGGCGGGAGGCAGCATCTCGACGTTGTCGAACTTCTGAACGGCGGTGATGCGGTCGGGGTCGCCGGTCCAGCCGCCCCGGGTGAGGACGTGCACCC
>CAYYTN010000370.1:0-2521 GCA_964474495.1 uncultured Chloroflexota bacterium | reverse complement strand
CCCCGGCAGCACGATCTGCAGGATCTCCGACGCGATTACCGCGTCGTCGTCGAACATCTCGTAGAAGTCGCCCAGCCGGAAGAATAGGATCGCGTCGGCGTAGCGTTTCTTGATGTCCAGGTATTGCCGCCGCAGCGGCGTCGTGGCGGCCAAACGGATACCGGCTCCCGGCTGAAAAATGGTGGCGCAGACGGCGTCCTCACCAGTTTACGGAACCGGCGCGTCCTTTTCCGCCGCGGCGGCGCGGTGATCGGCCGCCACCCGCTCGATGCCGGCTGTAAGTCGCGGCAGAAAGTCTTGCTCGTCCAGCGTCTCCAGTATCTTGCCATCGGCGAAGATCACCCCGCGGCCCTTGCCGCCGGCCAGGCCGATATCGGCATCGCGGGCCTCGCCCGGCCCGTTGACCACGCAGCCCATCACCGCCACCTTCAGCGGCTCCTCGATGCCCGCCAGCACTTCCTCCACCTTGCCGACCAGCGGGAACAGGTCGATCTCGCAGCGTCCGCACGACGGGCACGAGACCAGCACCGAGCCTTTCTGGCGGATATCGAGCGACTTCAGGATCTCGAACGCCACGAAGACCTCTTCCACCGGGTCCGCCGTCAGCGAGACCCGGATCGTGTCGCCGATGCCCTCGTAGAGCAGGATTCCCAGGCCGATCGCCGAGCGGATGCTGCCCGTCCGGGCCGTACCCGACTCGGTGATCCCCAGGTGCAACGGATACGGCACCATCTCCGCGATCTTGCGATAGGCGCGCACCGTCGGGTCGATTTCGAAGGCCTTCAGCGAAATCTTGATCGCCTCGAAGTCCTCCGCCTCCAGGATGCGCACATGCTCCAGCGCGTGCGCCACCATGGCGTCGGCCAGTGCCGCCCCGGTCTTCGGCCGGCCGTCGGGTCCGCTGGCCTCGGGGATCGAGCCGGCATTCACGCCGATCCGGATCGGGATCGACCGCTCCTTGCAGGCCTGCACCACCTGGCGCACCCGGTCGCGATCGCCGATATTGCCCGGGTTTATGCGCAGGCAGTGGACGCCGGCCTCAACCGCCGCCAGCGCCAGGCGATGATCGAAGTGGATATCGGCGATCAACGGCGCCGCCGAGCGCCGCAGCAATTCCGGCAAAGCTTCCGCCGCTTCCCGGTCTGGCACTGCCACCCGCACGATCTCGCAGCCGGCCTCCACCAGCCGCGCGATTTCGTTCGAAGTTGCCTCGATCTCAGCGGTGTTGGTCGTCGTCATCGACTGCACCACCACCGGGCCGCCGCCGCCGATGCGGACATCGCCGACGTTCACCGGGATCGACGTACGCCGCCGGCTTATCTCACTCGTGACGGGCTTCCCTTCGGCAATTCGCGGGCACCGCTCAAAGCTAGCCAAACGCCCCCGGCCCTCGCAACCCGGCGCCTCATCCGCCGACGATCCGCTGGATATCGCCCACCGTCACCAGCACCGCCACCAGCAGCAAGAGCGCAATGCCCACGAAATTGATCGCCCCCTCGCGTTCCACCGACATCGGCTTGCCGCGAATCGCCTCCACTCCCACCAGCACCAGCCGCCCACCGTCGAGCACCGGCCACGGCAACAGGTTAAACAGCGCCAGTTGGGTGCTCAGCAGCGCCGCCAGGAACAGCACCACCTCCGGCCCCTGCCGCGCCGCCTGCCCGACCATTTCGACAATCCCCACCGGCCCCGCCACCTGCAGGCCTTCGTCCGAGCGCACCGTCTCTACGATCAGCCCCGGCAGCAGCACGATCGACTCCGCCGTGCGCTTGAACCCGGCGCCGATGGCCTGTAGCGGCGGGCGCGGCGCCAGGTGCACGTTGATCCCCACCCCCAGCGGCCCCTGGTCGTCCGGGTAGGTAATTCGCGGGGTCGTCGCGACATTCCGCATCTTGCCATCCCGCTCGATCCCCAGGCGCACCTCCGTGCCGACCCGATCGCGGATCGCTACCCCCACGTCCGGCGTCGTCGGAACATCGATCCCGTCCACCGTGCGGATCACATCGCCCACCAGCAATCCCGACGTGGCCGCCGGGCTGCCGGCCTCGACCCGCGTGATTTCCACTCCATCAAGATCGGCGATCAGCGCCGCTCCGGTGAACAGCAGCGGCGCCGCCAGCAGGTTCATCAACGGCCCGGCGATCAGCACGAACGCCCGCGCCCGCCGCGACTTCGAAACAAAGCTGCCCGGCTCGGTGCGGTCGCCGCTTTCGCCGCGCATCCGGGCGAACCCGCCAAACGGGATCGCGTTCAGCGTGAAGATCGTGCCTCGCCAATTACGTCCGAAAATGCGCGGCGGATAGCCCAGCCCGAACTCCAGCACCTCTATCCCCACCCGCCGCGCGGCCAGATAGTGCCCCGCCTCGTGGACGACGATCAGCACGCTCAGCAGGATGATCGCCACCGGGATCGCGATCGCCGCGCCGCCGAGGGCCTCCAGGGACGAACCGATCACGAGGCCAGCGCGGCGCCCACGTTCATCGCTGCCTCGAAACCGGCCTGGTGCCAGGCCTGGGCCTCG
>CAYYTN010000369.1:532-2527 GCA_964474495.1 uncultured Chloroflexota bacterium | reverse complement strand
CGCCACCGGGGTCGCCTTGGAACTCTGTCTGCCGCTGCTGCGGGTCGGCGGCCGGGTGCTGCTGTACAAGACCGCCGCCGCGCGGGATGAGATCGCCGCCGCCGCGCCGATCGCCGCGCGCCTGGGCGGCGCGCCGGGTCCGCTCCACACCTACGAACTGCCCGGTCTGGACCAGCCGCGCGTCATCGCGACTTTTGAGAAGACGGCGCCGAGCCCGGCGAAGTACCCGCGCCGCTCCGGCACCCCGTCCCGCCGCCCGCTGAAGCCCTAGCTGCCCCTGGCAGCCGTTTCCTTCAACCGTTCTCCGCGGCGGCTTGCTCCGCGCCCGCTGCTGGAACAAAACAGCCTGTGGCTGCTGCCGCAGGTTGGGGTCCCCGTGTGGATAGCCGGGGGACTGACTACGGAAAACCCTTGGATCGCCGGTCGATAACGAGGCCGCAACGGTGTACAAGTCCCTAACAAACGGCGGAAGATCGGCGGACGACCCCCGGGCATCCTGTCGAGTAGCTGTCGACAGGCGGTCCCGGTCGGTGCATAGGGTGACCGCAATTGGTGGATCAGCAGTGGAGGGACCGTGGACAAACCCGCGTCCGCCGGTGCTCAGAAGAGGTCAGCTCGCCGGTTGAAAGCCGGGCCGACCGACGTCAGACAACATCAGCCTGAGGCTGTGGCCGACCGGCATCAGACAACATCGGCCTGAGGCCGCCACTCCACGAGCGCGCCGCCCCAGGACAGCCCGCCGCCGAAGGCCACCATCAGCACCCGGTCGCTCGGCCGCACGCGCCCGGCCTCCACGGCCTCGCTGAGCGCCATTGGAATCGAGGCCGCCGATGTATTGCCGTACCGCTCCACGTTGGTAAAGACCTTTTCCGGATCGAGCCCCAGTTGCTTCACGGCGGCGTCGATGATCCGGATATTCGCCTGGTGGGGGATGAAGAGGTCCACGTCGTCCACGGTCAGCCCGGCCCCTTCCAGCGTCTCCCGCGACGCCCGGGCGGTGGTGCGGACGGCGAACTTGTAGACCTCGCGCCCGTCCATCACCAGCAGATTCGGCCCGTCGGCGGGATCGCCGCCCGGTCGCTGTCCGTCCTTGCCCGGCTGGTACAGCAATTCCGCCCCGGCGCCGTCCGAGCCCAGCATCGTACTCAGCACCCCGCCCCCGTCATCAGCGGGTTGCAGCACGACTGCCCCGGCCCCATCGCCGAACAGCACACAGGTGGCCCGATCGGTCCAATCCACGATCCGCGACATCGTCTCGGCGCCGATCAGCAGCACCGTCCGACTCTGCCCGCTCTGAATCAGCCCGTGGGCGATAGCGAGGCCGCTGATAAAACCGGTACACGCCGCGTTGATGTCCATCGCCGCCGCGTTCGATGCCCCCAGTTCGTCCTGCACCAGGTTCGCCACCGCCGGGAACCCGTAATCCGGGGTGATCGTCGCCACCAGGATCATGTCGATCTCGTCGGCGGTGACCCCGGCCCGTTCCATGGCCTGCCGTCCGGCCGCGGTCGCCAGACTCAGGGTCGACTCCCCGTCGCCGGCCACCCGGCGCTCGCGGATGCCGGTACGGGTCTGGATCCACTCGTCGCTGGTATCCACCATCTTCGCCAGGTCGTCATTCGTGCGGATACCGGCGGGCACGCTCATGCCCCAGCCGGTGATCTGCGTGCTCAAAGGTAGACCTTCGTTCCGTGCCCCCGGGTCGGTTGCCCTGCCAAACACCGTCGGGGGCGACCGGCGGGCGACCGCGGGAAGGTATCACCGCCCGCCGCCCCCGTCAACGCAGCCGCGGGCGGTCCCCGACCGCTTCTTGTCCGCCGGCGCCACCATCACTCGCGTTTGAGCCCCACAGACCTCTCTCTCGCCCAAATGTCAAAAAGAATTGACATTCGGCATACTGAATCCCACAATGTAAACAATTCTTTACAAACGCGAGCCTTCAAACGAGTGGAACTGCACAACTGTCTCAAGGAAACCCGTCGCGAGGCCCGCCTC
>CAYYTN010000369.1:0-522 GCA_964474495.1 uncultured Chloroflexota bacterium | reverse complement strand
AAGTCACCCGGCAGACCATCATCTCGATTGAAAAGGGCAAGTTCGCCCCCTCGGTCCGGCTCGCCCTGCGCATCGCCGCCGTCCTCAACGTGCCCGTCGCCACATTGTTCTGGCTCGAATAACCCGACCGGGAGATCATCATGGACCAGATGAACCGCTACTACCTCACCCGCCTCCCTTTCGCCGCCGGGCTCGGCGCGCTGCTGGTGGCGCTCGGTCAGCCCTGGTACCTCGGCGTCGGCGTCGCCCTCGTCGCCCTGGTCTTCTTCCTCTGGGCGCCGCGCGGCGGCCGCTACCTTTCCCGGCCCGGATCGGCCGCCCTGCGCCGCGACGAACTCGGCCGCGACATCGCCGGCCGTTCCACCGGGGTCGCCTTCGCCGTCACCACCCTTGCGCTCGCCGGCCTGGCCCTGTTCCTCTACCTCACCGACCGCCCCGACGTACCGTCCGCCGCCCTGCTTGGCATCCTCGCCGGCGGCTGGGTGGCCTACTACGCCGCCGACTTCTGGCAGCGCCGCGCCT
>CAYYTN010000368.1:0-2528 GCA_964474495.1 uncultured Chloroflexota bacterium | reverse complement strand
CGTTCCGGACGTGACCGGCAATTTTCAGATTACCCTCGCGAGGCCCCCGCCCTACGAGGGACTCGACATCACGGTCGAGCACGGCGATGCGGCCGAGCCCACCGAGCGCCTGGCCGAAGCTGTCGCCGGAGCGCTCAAGGCCGAGCTCAGCTTCACCGCCCGCATCGCGCTCGCCCCGCCCGGCTCGATCCCCCGCACGGAGATGGGCAAGGCCGTGCGCGTCAAGCGGCGCTATTGAGCGGCCGTGAGGAACGCTCCCCGAAGAGGGCGCCCCTAGAAGATGTACTGCATGCCGAGCTGGAAGCGGGCGGCGGTGCCGCTGCCCTCGGCGCCGGCGACGTTGCTGGTGGTGTCGCGCCAGCCATGCATGAACTCGAGGCCGAAATTCACGCTCGAAATAGGGCTCCAGATCAGGTTGGCGTGCAACGTATCGGCCGAGTTCGTCGTTCCGGCCACGACCACGGCGCCGAGCTGGTTGACGTTGTATTCGTTCTTCTGGTGGCCATAGGTGAGGTTGGAGCTGAGCGTATCGGTCCAGCGCCGGCTATAGGTCGCCCAGAACCCCCATGCGAACTGCGGATCGAGGTCGGCGCCGCATCCCGGCCGGTTGAGGGGCGAGGCGCCCGAGGTCGCCGGGGCGGAGCTCGATCCCGTGGCGCAGGACAGCGCCACCCCCTCGAGGGCGCCCGTCGAGTAACGCCCGATGCCCTTGCCGAAGTTGGTGGCGCCACCGATCTGGTCGCCCTCGAACAGGTTGAGGTGGGCGCCGATATGAACCCCGTAGCCCCAGGCGCTGTCCTGATCGACGCCGTTGTCGAAATTGAACTGGCGCCCGACGCTGGTGACGTTCACCGCCCCCCAGCTATCACGGTAGCGCAGGGCGGCAACAAGATCGGGCATGTGGTCGACGATGCCCGTGTTGCTGGCCGCCGCGGTCGCTGCGGCATTGAGCGTCCGGTTCCGCATCTCCGGGTTTTCGACGGCGAGGTCCATGTGGAGGCCCTCGACTAGAGGCTGAGTGTAGCGGATCTGACCCTGGCGCGGGCCGGCGGCGTTCGCCGGGCCGTTGTTGTCGATGGTGATGGCGCCGGTATCCTGATCTTCGAAGGTGGAATCGGTCTGGCCGACCAGGAAGGGGCCGAGCCTGGCGTAAGCGTGGCGGATGCGCAGACTGTTTGAGTTGGAGAAGCGCTCGTTGCCGCCGTTGCCGAAGAAGTCGCCCTCGATCCGGGTCTCCAGCTCACCCCAGTCCGTGGGTGTTTGGCTTTCTAAGCGGAAGCGCGACTGACGGGCGTGGAGGCGCACGTTGCCGTCGGCGTTGTTCGCCGCCGAGTTGTCCACCGGGATGGAGGAAAATGCGAAGGAATCGCCCATGTCGGGGCCGAGATCGTAGATGAAGTCACTCTTGACGAAGCCGCTGAAAGAGATCGAGGTGTCCGAGCCGGGCATCTTCCACGAGCCGGGGAAATCGCCACCGGTGACGACATTGGCGGGCGCCACGGCCTCGGACTCCTCAGCGGCCCGTGCCTCGGCCTGGTCGAGGACCGACCGCGCCCGGCCACTACGCGGACCTCGGCCTGGTCGAGGCGCGCACGCAAGGCCTCGATCTGCGCCTTGAGGTCGTCTAGCTCACCCGCTCCCGCCGCCGGCGCCAACAAGCCAACCGCTGCCGCCGATCCGAGAAGCGTCGATCTCAGCCTTTGTCCCGTTCCCATGAATACCTCTCCCACCTGTGTCACGGATATCCGCGACTTGCCTCTTGCTCGGGCCTTTCTTGAACGCTCACCCTCCAAATCAGGGAGGGTCACGGTCTCTTCTTCATAATCAACTCACTTACAGGCTTCAAGTTCGGCACTGCTCTATGCGCCGAGAACGTCGATCGCCCTCCCGACGGCCATCGACATGTCGTGGGTATCGAAGGCCTTCCTGATCTCGAAGCACAATGCAATTCCTGATGTAATGATTCTCATGAACGTCAAGATTTTAAATAGTATTTTTGACCTATGTGATCGTTGTCACATAGTCATTTAAAACAAAATGAAACATTCTGAATGATGTGACAGCGCTCACACAATAAGATTTCAATACATATATTTAATGTGATTTCGGTCACTTATTTCAATCTCAATAACGTCTATGTGTATTTTGCATGCTGACTGTTGCTGTCAGGGTATGGAGAAGGGCAATGACACATGAAACGGACGACTCGAAGCGGACCCACGACGACGGCCACGGCGCCGATTGCCCGGTCGAGTTCACCGTCCTCGGCGAGGGCGACGACAGCTTCGACGGCGGGGCCTCGAACGACATCATCTTCGCCCGCGGCGGCAACGACACGATAACCGGCGGGCCTTGCAACGACCTCATCCTCGGCGGTGACGGCGACGACACGATTTTGGGCAACACCGGCAACGACTGGCTGTTCGGCGGGGAGGGCGCCGACACCATCGATGGCGGCGGCGGTGACGATCATCTCTATGGCGGCGACGGCGACGACACCATGCGCGGCGGTGGAGGCCGCGACGAGC
>CAYYTN010000367.1:0-2536 GCA_964474495.1 uncultured Chloroflexota bacterium | reverse complement strand
GGCTCGCCGGCGTCGCGCCCCAGAAAACGCAAAACGCCGAGCCCGGCGGCCAGTACGCCAGTTCCCCCTTCGACACCACCGCCCGCGCCCCCTCCTCCTCATCGGCCGCCACCGGGATACCGAAGTAGATCTCATCGCCCCAGGTGCTCGCCGACCCGGTTATCGGCAGCGCCGCCAGGATCGCGTCCGCCGTATCCGACTCGTTCAGGTCGGCCAGCAGTTCCAGCTCGCCCATCGTGATCTTGATCGCGGCCATGGCGCCCTCCTTCAATTCGTCCGCCATTCTACGGCCCCCCGTCACGACCCGCCCCGCCGTCCGTTCTCGCTGTACCGGCGGCTATACTTCACACTTCCAAAAAAGAGGGGCTCCACCGGACATGAACGTCGGCATCATCAACGCCACCAGTTACTTCGGCATCGACCTCATCCGCCTGCTCGCCGGCCATCCCGGGCTCAAAGTCACCGCCGTCACCGCCCGCTCGCAGGCCGGCAAGACCGTTGGCGAAGTCTTCCCCCACGTCCACGCCACCGATCCCGCCGTCGCCGCCCTCACCCTTGCCCCCGAGATCGAAGATTCCGTCGACCTGGTCTTCTCCTGCCTGCCCCACGCCGTCTCGGCCCCGGCCCTGCTGCCCTTCATCGAAGCCGGCATCCCGGTCATCGACGTCAGCGCCGATTTTCGCCTCAACGACGCCGCCACCTTCAAGCGCTGGTACGACATCGACCACCCCGCGCCCGACCTGCTCGATCGCGCCGTCTACGGCCTCACCGAGATCCACCGCGACGCCATTAGCCAGGCCTCCATCGTCGGCAATCCCGGCTGCTACCCCACCGCCACCCTCCTGGCCCTGGCCCCGGCCTTCAAAGCCGGCATCGTCGAGCCCGACGTCATCGTCGACGCCAAATCCGGCGTCTCCGGCGCCGGCCGTTCCCTGAAACTCGACAGCCACTTCTCCGAAGTCAACGAGAGCGTCCACGCCTATGGCGTCGCCGGCCACCGCCACGGCGCCGAAATGACCCAGGAACTCACCGAACTCGCCGGCGCGCCCGTCGCCGTCAACTTCGTTCCCCACCTGATCCCCATGACCCGCGGCATCCTCGCCACTTGCTACGCCACCCTGCGGCAATCGACCACCGCCGACGAAATCGCCGCCATCTACCGCGACTTCTGCCGCGACCAGCCCTTCCTGCACCGCAGCGAATCCCCGCCGCGCACCAAATGGGTCGCCGGCACCAACCACTGCTTCGTCCACGCCACCCTCGACCAGACCGGCACCCGCCTGGTCGCCTTCGGCGTCATCGACAACCTGGTCAAGGGCGCCGCCGGCCAGGGCGTCCAGAACGCCAGCCTCATGCTCGGCCTCGACGAGACCGCCGGCCTCGGAGTCGCCCCCCTCTACCCCTAGCGAGCCTGCCGTGAAGGAACTTCACGAATACAACCAGGTCCCATCCGGCATAACCGCCCCCGCCGGGTTCATCGCCGGCGGCGTCGCCTGCGGTGTCAAGCCCTCCGGCAACCTCGACCTGGGCATCGTCTTCTCCGCGCACGGCGACTGCACCGTCGCCGCCACCTTCACCCGCAACGTCTTCGCCTCGCCGGGGGTCCGCTACGACCGCGCCGTCGTCGGCCGCGGCATCGCCCGCGCCATCGTCTACAACAGCGGCAACGCCAACGCCGCCACCGGCGAACGCGGCTTCCGCGACACCTCCGCCATGGCCGCCCGCGCCGCCGCCAAACTCAACATCGACCCCGGTCTCGTTCTCGTTTCCTCCACCGGCGTCATCGGCGTGCCCCTGGACATGGACCGCATCGCCGCCGGAATCGACGCCGTCGCGGTCTCCCGCGACGGCGCCGCTGACGCCGCCGCCGCCCTCATCACCACCGACCCCTTCCCCAAGCAGGCCGCCCTCGAACTCAAGCTCGACGCCGGCACCGTCCGCATCGGCGGCATGTGCAAAGGCTCGGGCATGATCCATCCCGACATGGCCACCATGCTCGCCTACTTCACCACCGACGCCGCCGTCCCCCTGGAAGCCCTCCGCGAACTCACCGGCGACGTCGTCGACAGCACCTTCAACACCATCTCCGTCGACGGCGACAGCTCCACCAACGACACCGTCGTCCTCATGGCCAACGGCGCCGCCGGTGTCACCCTCGAGCCCGGCAGCGAGGACTTCGACCAATTCGCCGCCGCCTTTCGCGCCCTCGCCCTCCACCTGGCCGTCGAGATCGTCCGCGGCGGCGAAGGCGCCACCCGCGTCTTCCAGGTCACCGTCGACCGCGCCTCCACCGAGTCCGACGCCCACCAGATCTCCCGCGCCAACCCCAACTTCGGCCGCATGCTCTGCGCCGCCGGCTACAGCGGCGCCCGCTTCGACCCGGACCGAGTCGACGCCTGGATCGGCGGCTTCCAGGTCCTCGCCGGCGGCTTGCCTGTGCCCTTCGACGAGTCCGCCGCCTCCGAGCACATGGCCCAACCGCGCTCGCTGATCCGCCTCGACCTGCACCTCGGCGCCGAGTCCGCCACCGCCTGGG
>CAYYTN010000366.1:269-2542 GCA_964474495.1 uncultured Chloroflexota bacterium | reverse complement strand
GCAGCGCCGCCGGACCACCGAAGCCGCCAGTTCGGCGCGGGCCAGGGCGTTGGGCCCGGCGTAGGTGATCTCTCCCTCGCCCAGCCAACCGCCGTCGACGCTGACCGTCGCTTTCAGGGTGGACGGCGGAGGCTTGCCTAGGGCGCCCGTCAGACGGACCCGATTTGGGGCTACTTCTTCGACCTGGACCTGGCCCAGATCGAGCGTGACATCGGGGGTGAGGTAGGCCGCCGGATCGTGGATTTCGTAGAGCACCTGTTCGATCACCGTGGCGCGGGAGACCAAGCCGCCGGTGTCGTCCGCCTTGGTGATGACGATGTCTCCGGATGCATCGATTTCCGCGATAGGGAAGCCCACCTCCGCGAGGTCGGGCACGTCCTTAAAGCCGGGATCGGCGAAATAGGCGCCGGTCACCTGGGCGCCGCACTCCAGCAGGTGACCGGCGAGCGTTCCCTGGGCCAAGCGGTCCCAGTCGTTTCCGGCCCAGCCGAAGACGTGCAGCAGCGGCCCCAGTGTCAGGGCAGCGTCGGTGGTCCGTCCGACGAGCACGACGTCGGCATCCAACGCCAGGGCGTCGGCAATGGGCCGAGCGCCGAGATAGGCATTGGCGGCGACGATCTCGCGGTCCGCCAGGGAGAGGCCTTCGATGGTCGGTTGATCGCGGATGATCTCGACGGAATGCACCGCCAGCAGGTCGTCGCCCGATACCACGGCCACCCGCAAACCTTCGACGCCTTGTTTGGCGGCGATGGCGTGCACCCTTTTGGCGGCTCCCAGCGGATTGGCTGCCCCCATATTCGTGACGACGCGAACATGGTTGGCCTTGGCCCGGGCCAGAATCGGTTCCAGGTAATGATCGAGATAAGGTGAATAGCCGCCATCCGGCGTCTCTCCACGCAGGCGTTGAGCGATGGCCAGCGTGCGCTCGGCTAGCACCTCAAAAATCAGGAAGCGTTCGCCGTCGCAGCGGGACAAGGTGTCGACGACGGGTCCGGCAGCGTCAAAACGGTCGCCCGCGAAGCCCGCCCCGCAGCCGACGAATACCTTGGTCATGAACCGATCCCTCCCGCCTATCATGGCCGGGGATCAGCTTACATCACCCGGGCGCGGTTTCCGTAGCGGAGGTGTATATCGCTTGGGCGGCGGACAGGCCGCCCAGCCAGGGGGTCAGGCCGCGGCGTTTTCCCGAACCAGACCTGCTCCGGCCATGAGAGCCTTGATGTTGAGGTCGAGAAATTTCGGCGGGGACAGCTTGCGCAAGGCCGTCTCAACGGCCTCCATTTCAATGATGTCGCTCGATTCCGCCAGGGCGGCGCTGGCCACAACGTTGGTCACGCGCTCGGACCCCAACCCTATTGCCGTTTCGCTCAAACCCAACGCCAGAGAGCGGTGAGGTCCCTTCGGCGGTTCCGGCACCCGGCGCGGATCGTGGATCACCAGGGTGTCGGCGTTGATAAGATGATCGGACGCGTCGGCCGCGGCCTGATCCAGGATCAGCAGATAATCGAGGGAGGTGGCCAGCGGATAATCGGCGGTCTCCCGGCTGACGACCAGATCGGAGCGGCTCAAACCGCCCCGGGAAGTCGGCTCGTAACTCTGGGAGAACGACACCTTCCAGCCGTTATTCAAAAACGCCTGGGAGAATATGCTGGCGCACAGTTGCAATCCCTGGCCGCCGGCGCCGCTGAAGCGTATTTCAAAACCTTCCATGGCTTTACTTCGCGCCCTTTCCCGATTGTACCCGCTCGACCAGATCGCGGTAGCTTGCGCCGTATTCGGGCCGGTCGTTCTGGGTGAAAATGCCGGTTTCCATGGCATTCGGCCGAAACGGCTGCTCAACCGCATTCTGATAGACGTCGGGCCGCATCGTGCGTTTCTGACCCAGCACCATTTCCGCCGACGATCCCAGATCGTTCTTGCGCCCGAATATTTCGGTGCAGTCGGACATCACTTCCAGGAAGGAAAAGCCGGGGTGTTTGAGCCCGGCCACCATCAGGTCCTTCAGGCGCGGCAGGTGCAGGGTGATTTCACGACCGACAAAACCGGCACCGGCGGCCGTCGCGAGCGCGCAGGAATCGAATGTCGGTTCGATGTTTCCGGCCGGCGTCGTCGTGGTGTAGCGCGTCTCGGAGGTGGTCGGTGAGACCTGTCCGCCGGTCATGCCGTAGACTTCGTTGTTCAGCATCAGGCAGGTGATGTCGAGGTTGCGGCGGCAGGCATGGATCAGGTGGTTGCCGCCGATCGCCAGGCTGTCGCCGTCGCCGGTGATGACC
>CAYYTN010000366.1:0-259 GCA_964474495.1 uncultured Chloroflexota bacterium | reverse complement strand
TGCAGGTCGGGCCGCGCCAGTTTCAATCCGGTAGCGAACGCAAGCGGCCGGCCATGGGTGACATGGTAGGTATTGGCGTCGATGTAGGCTCCGACGCGGCCGGAACAGCCGATGCCCGACACGATCGCCAGATTATCCTTGTCTATGCCGATTTCATCGACCGCCCACAACAGAGCGCGCAGCGCGATACCATGACCGCAACCGGGGCACATGAAATGGGGAAACAGGTCCTCGCGCAGGTATTCGCGGATTTCGAACT
>CAYYTN010000365.1:0-2551 GCA_964474495.1 uncultured Chloroflexota bacterium | reverse complement strand
GACGGCCTGCCCGACGGTCCCGTGCCCTCCTGGCGCTCCGCCGACGCCAACTTCCCCATCGACATCCGCCTCGTCGCCGTCGAACCCCAGACCAAGGCCAAAGTTGTCGTCTGGAACCACCCCCTCGAAGACCCTTCCACCTACATCAAAGACATCGAGATCTACGCCACCATCCCCGACCCTGCCGGGGGTTCCGCGCGCCGGGTTCTGGTCGCCGAGTTCACCGTCCTGCCCGTCGCCGAGAAACAGGTGTTCCTCCTCGACGCCGAGGTCGTCACCACCGCCACCATCGTCCGCGTCCTCAGCAACTATGGCGGCGCATACATCTCGGCTGCCGAAATTGGTCTTTTCAACCCGTACGCCGATACGATCTTCGGCGAGCCCAACATCTCCCAGGGGCCGCTACCCTAGCGGCCGGTACACCACGCCCCGGCCCGGGCCACCCCGGCGCCCGCGGCCGTGTTTCCCGCAGAGGATCATGCTCAACCGTCTGAAAAGCCGTTTCCGCGGAAAATCCGTCGAAGAAGGCACCGAGAAGTCCCGGCGCGGCTTCGGCTCCCGCATCGCGGCCGTCTTCACCCGATCCCGCATCGGCGATGACGACTGGGAAGAACTCGAAGACCTCCTCATCACCGGTGACGTCGGGCCCGAATTCGCTCTCGACATCGTCGCCCGCCTCCGGCAGCAGGTCAAAGACGATGGGATCAAGACCCCCGAAGTGATGCTCGCCACCATGCAGGCCCTGCTTGTTGAGGCGCTCGGCGCCGGCGTCGGCGAGCTCGCCGGCGGCCACGGCCCCACCATCGTCCTCGTCGTTGGCGTAAACGGCTCCGGCAAGACCACCAGCATCGCCAAGCTCGCCCACAGCCTCAAGCGGGCCGGCCTCACCAGCCTCCTCGCCGCCGCCGACACCTTCCGCGCCGGCGCCATCGACCAGTTGAAGATCTGGGGCGATCGCCTCGACCAGCGCGTCGTCGCCCACCAACCCGGCGCCGACCCCGCCGCCGTCGTGTTTGATGCGTTCGAGGCCGCCACCGCCGCCGGCGTCGACTACTTCATCATCGACACCGCCGGCCGCCTTCAGACCAACCGCAACCTGATGGCCGAACTTGAGAAAGTGGTCCGCGTGCTCAACCGCGCCGACCCTGGCGCGCCCCACGAAGTCCTGCTCGTCCTCGACGGGCTCACCGGCCAGAACGCGCTCTCCCAGGCCCGACTTTTCGGAGAGGCCGTCGGCGTCACCGGCATCATCCTCGCCAAGCTCGACAGCTCTTCCAAAGGTGGAGTCGTCTTCCCCATAACGAAAGAACTCGCCGTTCCGATAAAGTTTGTTGGCACCGGCGAGTCGATCGACGATCTCGCCGTCTTCGAACCAACAGAATTTGTAGAGGCCCTTCTAAGGCGGGACGAATGACCTCCGGTAAGAAACTCAAAGGCGTCGTCCTGGCGGGTGGCACCGGCAGCCGCCTCCATCCCCTCACCTCCGTCACCAACAAGCACCTGCTTCCCGTCTACGACCGCCCAATGGTCTACTACCCGCTCCAGACGCTGGCGCGGGCCGGCGTCAAAGAAGCCATGCTCGTCACCGGCGGGCAGAGCGCCGGCGACTTCCTCCCGCTCATCGGCGACGGGTCCAAATTCGGCTTCGAGCGCCTCCAGTACGCCTACCAGCACGAAGCCGGCGGCATCGCCCAGGCCCTCGGCCTCGCAGAGCCGTTTGTGGGTGACGATGATGTCCTGGTCATCCTTGGGGACAATATCATCGAAGGCAATCTTGGTACTGCGGCCGCCGATTTCGCCGGCCAGGAACAGGGGGCCAAACTGGTCCTCACCCGGGTCGATACCCCCGAGTCCTACGGCGTTGTCGAGCTTGACGGCGACCGCATCGTCGGCATCGAGGAAAAGCCCGCCGAGCCCAGGTCAAACCTCATCGCCACCGGCTTCTATTTCTACGACGCCGCGGTCTTTCGCTACGTCAAAGAGCTCAAGCCCTCCGGGCGGGGCGAACTGGAAATCACCGACGTCAACAACCACTATGTCCGCGAAGGTCGAATGACCTACACCGTCCTCGACGGATTCTGGGCCGACGGCGGCGAATCGATCGACTCCTACCTCGAAGCCATCAACCTGGTCGCCGCTCGCGGCGCCAACGATCGAGCTCCACTGCCCTAGTTCCGGCGCCGCCACCGACCGCAGCTCCTCAGCGTGCCGCCCCCCAACCCCGCTAACGCCCGCACCTCGCTGCCCTGGCGCCCGCGCCGCACCGACCGCCGCCCGCTACCCTGGCGACCGCCGCCCCACCACCCCGGCCTCGCTCAATCCGCCTCTAGCCACCCGCCATCGAGGGCAAGATCGTCACCGTATCGCCCTTCGCCAGTTCCGCACCCAGTCCGCCAATATCGGTAGCCTCAACATCATTCACATACACATTCGTGTACGCCAGCACATCCGCATCATCCCCCGCCAGCGACTGTCGTAGCGAAGGGAAGCGGCCGATCAGGCCTTCCATCAACTGCGAAAGGTTGGCCGCTTCCACCGGCACGACCGCCAG
>CAYYTN010000364.1:1281-2587 GCA_964474495.1 uncultured Chloroflexota bacterium | reverse complement strand
ACGTTCACCTGCGCGAAGCCGAGGACGAGGTCGGCGGCCATGTGCGCGACGTGGCGCGCTATCCGGGCCTCGCCGAATGGGGCCGCGTTGTCAGCTACCGCGAGGGTCAGATCGCCAAGCTCTCCTCGGTCGAACTCCATACCGGCGTCGGCCAGATGAGCGCCGACGACATTCTCACCTACGGCGCCGACAAGGTGGTCGTCGCGGTCGGCGCCCAATGGGCGGCGGACCGGCTGAACGCCGAGTATCCCGGCATCTGGGAGGGCGACACGCCGGACTGGCTGGTGCTGGAGAGGGAGTTCCCGACGGCGCCGGAGGCGTGGACAGTGACGCGGATCCGCGAATCATGGCTGACGGCGCGGTATCGATACATCCGGGAAGGCGATGGCCTGGTGATGACCGGGAACCCGCAGATACTGCCGCTGTCGGCGCTGAACGCGGAGATCGGGGTAGAGGAGACGGTGGCGGAGTATTCGTCGCGGCGCTGGCGGCTGTTCCGGATTGTGGGGGCGCGGCCGGGGGTGGGGGAGGCTTTGCCGGCGCGGTAGGGCCGGGCGGCGGGCTAGGTCTCGAGCATGCGGCGGGAGGCCTGGGGCATGCCGGCCATCTTGGCGAAGTCGCGGGCCGAGAAGGCTTCGGCGATGAGCGCCAGAGGGTTGTCGCCGTCGGCGGGGAAGACCGCGACGCCGATGACGACGTTCAGTTCGGCGTCTTCGAGGATGGAGCTGACGGTCCGCGTGGCGACGACCTCGGCGCCGTCGAGCGGGGTGCCCGGCAGGAGCATGGCCAGCTCGGAGGGCCCGGCGCGCCAGACGCGGTCGGGAGTGCGTTGGGCGCGCTTGATGCTGTCGGTGGCGAGCCGCAGCATGTCGGTGGCGCCGGTGGGGCCGTGGTCGGCGACGACTTCGTTCCAGTTGGTGACTGAAACCAGCAGCAGCGCGAAGGGCTGGCGCAGGCGGGTGGAGCGGCCGACCTCCTCGGAGAGCCGATTTTCGCCCCACTCCTGCTTGTAGGCGCCGGTGTCGAGGTCGAGGGTAGTGAGGTCGTCGATGCGGCGCTGCTGGCGGACGATGTCCTCGCGTAGATGCCGCAGGCGCTGGGCGTTGTAGTTGGCGATGCCGGTGGTGACTGAAAGGACGGCGATGGAGAAGGCCAGGCGCCCGGCGACGTCGACGCCCTGGCCGATGGCCTCCTCGAGGGCGAGGGCCGTGAGGGCGGCGATGGCCGCCAGCAAGGCGAGCGGAGCGCTGCCCCGGTGCAGCACCAGGTGGGGGACCAACGCGACGACGCCGAGCAGGAGGATGGC
>CAYYTN010000364.1:0-1191 GCA_964474495.1 uncultured Chloroflexota bacterium | reverse complement strand
GTCGCCGGCGCGGAGACTCTTGACCAGCAGGTAGATGCCACCGATGGCGATGGCCAGGAGCAAGAACCCGGCGATCTCGATGGGCAGGTTGTCGATCAGGATGGCGACGACATCAACTTCGTCGATTTCCACCAGCGGCATCTCGACGGCGAGGACGCCGGCGCGGCCGTCGGTGGAGACCGTAAGCAGGTTGGCGCCGTTGGGGAAGTCGGGGTCGCGAAGCGCCTCCACCGCGCTGGGCAGCATGGCCGAGTCGGTGGCCGCGACCACCAGGAAGCGGGCGCGCGGATTCCAGGGCGATTGGACCACCTGGAGGATGCCGATCCGGGCGTTGTCGGGCAGCGCCACGAGGGTGCGGGCGGGCGATTCGACAAGGCGCCCGTCGACGCTGGACATCTGTAGCGGCAGGGAGGGCATGAGATCGGCGAGCAGCTTGCTGTTGCCGGGGGTGCCGTAGACGATGTAGCTGCGGCCGTCGATGCCGAGTTCGTCCTGTGGGCCGTCGAGCACCGCCGGTATCCAGCGGGTGTCGGCGTTCAGCCAGGCGCCGAGGGCGATGGCGAGAGTGCCGAGAGCCTCGAGATCTTCGCCGGTGGCTACGGAGACGGCGACGTCGGCGGTGTCGAGTCCGAGGACGAAGGGGTAGGGGAATTCGCTGAGATCGGGGGCGGCGACGCCGCCGCGGGGCTGGATAACGAGCCGGGTCTCGCCGCGTAGCTCGGCCCAGGCGCCGACTTCGGGGGGGCCGCCGCATTCGCTGGGCTCGCCGAAAAAGGTCTCGACCACGATCCGGGCGTCGTTGGAGCCGGCCCGAAGAACGGCGGCGGGGAGGGAGACGCTGCGCGCTTCGCGGCCGAAGCCGACGCTGTCCAGGCGGAGTGAATCGACCTTGGTGCCGTTGATTTCCACCGTGACGGTGGAGTCTTCGGACAGCATGGGCGAGTGGGAAAGCTCGAGGATCAGCTCGCTGGCGTCGATCTGGCTGGCGGGCGGGGCGACGACGTTGAAGTCGACGGTGTGGGAACCGCTGCCGGACCAGGCGACGGCGCCGACGCCGAGTTGGTCGAGGGATATTTCGAACTGTTTGGTCCGGATGGCTTCGCCTTCGGTGGCGGTGACCGCCTTGACGATGCTGATGGGTTGCTCGACGGTGAGACGCTCGGTGGGGGTGACCAGGAGCCTGCCGGACTC
>CAYYTN010000363.1:0-2588 GCA_964474495.1 uncultured Chloroflexota bacterium | reverse complement strand
TCAGTTCCACCCCCGCCACCTGCTCCCACATCTTCACGTGGCTGGTCACGTTGTCCTCCGCGTACCCCGCCGCCGCCGCCATCGCGAACATCTGGTGGGTCACGTTGCCGAACGGCGTCATCGCGCCAATTTCCGCCGCCATCCGCGTCGCCAGCCGCACATCCTTTTGCGCCAGCCGCACGAAGAACAGCGGACTGAAGTCCCGCGAAAACACCTTCGCCGGAAAGACGTTCTCCAGGATTCCCGTCCACATCCCCGTCCCGCGCAGCGCGTCCAGCACCAAATCGAGGTCCAGCCCCGCCTTCCGGGCCAGCAGCAGCATCTCCGCGTTCACCATCTGCATCGTGAAGCCCAGCGTGTTGAACACCAGCTTCATCGCCGCCCCCGCGCCCAGCGGACCACAGTGGTGGATGCGTTCGCAGATCGCCTCCAGCAGCGGCTGCGCCATCGCCAGATCCTCATCCGTTCCCCCGACGAACAGGTCAATCTGGCCCGTCGCCGCCGTCTCCGGCGTCCCGGTCATCTTCGTTTCCAGTACCCGCGCCCCGGCCGGGGCCAGCAGCGCCGCCACCGCTTCCGAGTCCGTCGGCGCCACCGTGCTGAAGTCCAGCAGCAGCGCCCCCGCGGCCATCGCACCGGCGATTCCATCTGGCCCGTTCACCACCGCGTCCAGCTCCGCCGGACCGGGCAGCACGGTGCACACGAACTCTGCGTCCCGCGCCGCCGCCGCCGCCGAATCCGCCGCCGTGCCGCCGGCCGCGACAAACTTCTCGATGTGCTCCGGCACGATGTCGTACCCGGTCACCCGATGCCCGGCCTTCAGCAAGTTTCCGGCGAGCCCCGCCCCCATCATCCCTAGCCCGACGAATCCGATCGATCTCGCTGCCATGGCGCTAGTTCTCCTCTGCAAGCTGCATTTTTGCTCCTGTCTAGTTCGTCAGTTCCAGCCCCGCCACTTCTTCCCACAGTTTCACCACCGCCGTTAGGTGATCCGTCGCGTAGCCCCGGTACGTCGCCGCCGCCAGCATCTGCGCCGACACCGCTCCCAGCGGCGTAATCGCTCCCGACTCCGACGCCATCTGCGTCGCCAGTCGCACGTCTTTCAACGCCAGCCGCGTGAAGAATCCCGGCTCAAAGTCCCGCTTGAAGACCTTCTCCTCGAACACTGTGCCCAACGCGTCGTTGTTGGCGAAGGTCGACCGGAACACCTTCAGCATCACGTCGATCTCCAGCCCCACCTTCCTTCCCGCCACCAGCGCCTCCCCGTCGAGCATGATGATCGACGCCGCCAGCATGTTATTCACCAGTTTCATCGCCGAGCCGTTCCCCAGCGGGCCACACGGGATGACTTCCCGCGACACCGCCGCCAGCACCGGCGCCGCCTCGGCCAGGTCCGCCTCCGACCCGCCCGCCATCAGCGTCAACTCCCCGGCCGCCGCGTGCGTCGGCATCCCCGCCATCTTGCACTCGATCATCCGCAGGCCCCGATCCGCCAGCGCCTCCCCCACCCGCCGCGTCGTGGCCGGGTCGATTGTGCTGAATTCCACGACCATCCCGCCTGCCGGCAACCCGTCCGCCACCGTGTCCTTGCCCAGCACCACCGCCCCTTCCACATCGCGCGGCTCCGGCAACACCGTCATCACGAACTCCGCCTCCCGGGCCGCCTCCGTCGGGCTCGCCACCGGCGTCCCGCCCGCCTCCGCGAATGCCGCCAGCGCTTCCGCCGACACGTCATAGCCGCGTACCGCGTGGCCCGCCTTCAGCAGGTTCCGCGCGATCCCCAGCCCCATCAGTCCCAGTCCCACAAATCCGATCTTGCTGGCCATGTTCGGGTCCTTTCGTTGCGCCGGCACGGCCGGCGTCTAGTCCATATGAATGCCGCCGCAGACGTTGATCGCCTGCCCCGTGATGTAGTCCGAGTCCGTCGAAGCCATGAAACTCACCAGGTTCGCCACGTCCTCCGGTTCCTCCTGTCGTCCCAGCGGAATCGTCTTCACCACCGCCTCCCGCGCCCCGCCCGTCTCCAGCCCCATCGAGGCCGACCGCACCGTGTCGATGTGATCCCACATCCGCGTGTCCACGATCCCCGGGCAATAGGCGTTCACCGTCACCCCGAGCGGGGACAGTTCCCTGGCCATGCACTGCGTCAACCCGATCACCGCGAACTTGCTCGACGAATACGCGATCATGTCCTCTCCGCCCCGCCGCCCAGCGATCGACGCCGCGTTGATGATCTTCCCGCTCCCCTGCCCGATCATGTGCCGGCCGGCTTCTCGCCCGCACAGGAACACTCCCCGCACGTTCACCCGGTGGATCCGCTCGAAGTCGTCCGCCCCGGTCTCCAGCAGCGGCGCGATATGGATGATCCCGGCATTCGCCACCAGCACGTCCAGCCGCCCCATTTCGCGCACGATCTCCGCCACCATCTCGCCCACCACCGCCTCATCCGCCACATCGCCGGGCACGGTCAGCGCCCCCCCGCCCCTGGATTCAATCTCGGCCCGCACCTCATCCAACGTTCCCGCGTCAATATCGTTAATCGCCAGCGCGAAGCCGTCCGCCGCCAGGCGCAGCGCGATCGCCCGGCC
>CAYYTN010000362.1:0-2595 GCA_964474495.1 uncultured Chloroflexota bacterium | reverse complement strand
GTGGGATCGGTGGAGGCGCGGCTGAGCGGCCTCGGCGAGACCCGCGACGAATTGCGGCGCGACCTGGACCTGGCGGAGCGGCAGGCAGCGACGACGACGGTGGCCGACACCTTGCAGACGGCGCGGGCGGCGGTGGATACGGCGGTGGCGGCGGAAACGGCGCAGCGCGAGGAAACGCAGCGCGCCCGCGAGGCCGGGGCGGCGGTGGTCGCCGCAACGGAACGGCTGGCGACACTGGACCGGGCGCTGCAGGACCTGGACATGGCGGCCGCGGCCGGTACGGAACGCGAGGGCCTGCAGCGACGCAAGGACGACCTGGACGCCTCGCTGCGGGAGTTGGAGCGGCTGCGCGGGCAGCGGGCGACGCTGGCGGAGGCGCGGGCCTCAATTGAGGCGGAGCTGACCGGCATCCGGCAGAACCTGGCCGAGGATCAGGCCGACCGATCGGCGATTGGCGCGCGGAAACTGTGGGCGGCCTGGATCGAGACGTTCGGGGTGGACGCGGAGGAAGTGCTGGCGCGCGGCGGCGGACGCTTCTCGCCGGGCGGGATGGTCTCGCGGGCGGTTTCGCGGTTGCGCGGCGGAGTTGACGACGAGGCGGCACATGACCCGGCGCAGGCCGCCGAACGGGCCGAAATCGAGGCGGCCCTGCGCGGCAACGGCATCGACGTTCCGGAGGATGTGGAGTCGGCGGTGGCGATGATCCGGCTGGCGGCGGTGGACCTGCCGGCGCCGGCGGTGGATTCGGCGGAGGCGCTGCGGGTGACCGACGAGAACCTGGTGAGCGTGATCGTGCGCGCCACCCGCCTGGACGACAGTATCCGCGAACTCGAGGACGGGTTTGACGGTAGGGAAGCGGCGGAACTGGAAGCCGGGATCGCGGCGGCATTGCAGAGTTCGGCGGAGGCGCTGCGGTCGGCGACGGCGGCGACCAACGGCGAAGGTGCGCCGGAACGGGCGGCGCTGGCGGATGAGGCCGCCGGGCTGCGCGAGGAACTGCCGGGCCTGAAGGAACTGGTGGAACGCGAGCCGGACCTGGAGCGCGAACTCGAACGGCTCAAGGAAGAACGCGAGCGGGCCGAGGCGACGCGGACGGAGTTGATGGATCAACTGCGCGAGATCTGGCCGGAGAAGTTTGCGGCCGGGGCGCTCCCACCGGCGGAGCATCTGGACGATCTACGGACGGACTGCCTGGCGGCGCTGGAACGGCAGGACCCGCTGTCGCTGAATCGCCAGATCAACGAGGTGGCGGCGCAGATCTCGTCCGGGGAACTGGCCCTGGACGTAGTGCGGCGCCAGGAAGAACAGGCACTGGCGGGGCTGGAAGAGAAGGTGACGGCGGAGGGCGTGGCGCTGCAACCGGGCGATGTCGGCGCGTCGCTGAATTTCGCGCTGCCGGACCTGGGATCGGTGACGGCCGCCGAGGAGCCGCGGGCGCGGCTGGCGGCACAGCGGGCGCAGGATCGGATCACCGAGGCCGAACGGGCGGTGGGCGACGCGGAACAGCGCCTGGGCGAGCGCGGAGCGGGAATCGGGCTGGATCGGGAGCGAACCCGGGCGGAGGAACTGGAACGGCGGATCGGGGTGCGACTGAAGGCCAGCGAGATCGCGGCGCGGGCCCAGGAACGGCTGCGCTCGAAGGCGGTGCCAAAGACGATTCAGAACGCGCGAACGCTGTTGCCGCTGGTGACCGGGAATCGCTATTTCGATCTGCGCCTGGCGAGTCGCGGCGAGGTGGAACTGTGGGACGAGGCGGCCGGCGGCTGGGCGCGGCTGGCGACAATGGCGTTTGGCACCCGCCGGCAGGTGGGGCTGGCGCTGCGACTGGCCGAGGCGATCGCGGTGAGCGGACCGGCGGCGCCGGGCGGGCCGGCGTTCATGGTGGTGGACGAGGCGGCGCTGGGCTCGGACGCCGAGCACCGGGCGCGGGTCTCGGCGGTGCTGCGCGAGGGCTTCCTGCGCGAAACCTTCGCCCAGGTGATCGTGCTGGCCGGCGAGGGCGACTTCCGGGCGGCGGATTTCGACGTGCACCTGACGCTGACCGACGGCCGCGTAACGAAGACCAACGGTCAACTGAAGGCGAGCGGAGCGAAGGTGATCGCGGAGTTGCGACACGAGGCTGACGAATGAGCGTGACGCCCGCCCCGGCATCGACGGCCACCGAGTACCGGGGCAAATCGCGCCGGCCGGACGGGCGCTTCGGCTACCGCCGGATGGCGCTGCTGTGGGCCGCGACGGCGGCAGCCCCGGGTTGCCTGCTGGGCATTGGCGGCCTGCTGCTGTTCGCGAATCCGGCCGATGTGACGAATGTGATCGCCTTCTACGGCCTTTGCGGGTTCGCGGCGTTCTTCGGAATCTGGGCGGCCGGGTACTGGGTGCGCATGCTGGCGGCGCCGGACAGCGAGCACCCGGAGGATCCCTGGCACTGCACCCGCCAGGCGCTGTTGGGGACCGGGATGGTGATGGTTGTTTTCTTCCTGTTGCGCACCGGGCTGTTCGGGATACCGACGATCATCCTGGTGGCCGGGACCGTGGTGGGGGTTGAGTTCTTGTTTACCTGGCTGGGAATGAAGGAATAAATGGACCGCGAACCAC
>CAYYTN010000361.1:0-2596 GCA_964474495.1 uncultured Chloroflexota bacterium | reverse complement strand
CGGCAGAAGGCCGGCTCGCAGCTGCGCCGGTTCGGCGCGCGCGGAGCGACGCCGGGACGGCGCGGGCCGCCGTCGGCGGCGGAGCTGGGCGGGGATCGCTGGGAGACGTCGCTGGTAGAACAGATGCGCGACGAAGAGGAGGAGCGGATCGACTACACCCGCTTTGACTACCGGCTGGCGGTGTCGATCCTGGACGAGCAGATCAAGAAGACGATTGACGGCGACGGACGGCGGCCGGGACTGAAGGCGATTATGGACCGGCGGCGGCACGGCATGAACGAGGCGCTGCGGCGACCGCGCAAGCAGCGCACCGGCGACCAGGGCGAGATCGACGTGGCACACCCGGAGCGGCTGCTGACCGACCCGGTGACGGCGTTTCTGAAGGGGGTCCGCATCCCGCGCGAGGATCGCCAGCGCGATTTCGCCAGCGCGGTGCTGCTGGATATCAGCGGCAGCATGGTGCAGAAGGGCTACCCGACGCGCAAGTTCGACCGGCTGGTGGAGACGGCGGTGCTGTTCATCGAAATCCACGAGCGGCTGCGGATACCGTTCGAGGTGTTCGGCTTCAGCAGCACGGTGACGCCGCTGTGGAGCTTCGCCGAGTGCCGCTGGCCGCGCGGGGCGATGGAGGAGCGGGCCTACGAGCCGCGCGATCACAGCGAGGCCTTTCGCCGGCTGTACGAACTGGATCACAAGGACACCGACGACGCGGGGGCGCTGCGCACGGCCATCGAGCGCTGCCAGGCGCAGGCGGGCCTGAAGAGCATCTTCGTGATTACGGACGGGATCAGCAGCGACCCGTCGGAACTGCGGCGGGTGCTGATGGACCTGGACCGGGGCAACCGGGGCAAGGCCGAGGGCGAGCGGATGAAGGTGCTGGCGTTCGGGGTGGGGGTGGTGAAGTCGGAGTTCCAGCTGGCCTACCAGCCACGCCAGTTCGGGAAGATCTTGAACTCCTGCACCGGGGTGGTGGTGGACGACATGACACGGGTGCCGGGGCTGGTGCGGGACGCGGTGGACGAGCGGATTCGGCTGGCCTGAGGCGGGCCGGACGGCGGGGTTTGCGACGCGGCGGGCGGGTGGATTCGGTCCTCCTAGCGCCCGATCGGCCGTCGGGGTGCTTGCCCTGTGCCGAACCTTGAATATACTGGTGCTTCGCGCACTGGTAAAAGTGCGCCCTGGAGCCTGATTCACAAGGGAATATTAAGTACGTGCCAAGCAGCAAGATCGCCGCCGAAATCAAGAGCGTCGCCCCCGACTACGACTACTCGCAGATGGAATCCATGGAAGACCTGCTGGATGCCGGCGAGCATGAAGTGAACGTCTACCGACGGGGCATGGTGATCGACGGCACGGTGGTGCGGGTGCAGGGCGAGGAAGTGATGCTGGATGTCGGCCTGAAGGCCGAAGGCGTGGTGGTGGGCCGGGAGCTGTTTGACCCGCGGCTGATGGCGGAGCGCCTGGAACTGGAAGTGGGCGAGTCGATCCCGGTGTACGTGGTGCAGCCGGAGGGCGAAGGCGCGGCGATGCTGTCGATCCGCCGGGCGTTGCAGGAGAAGCTGTGGCGGGAGACCGAGGCGCTCTATAACGAAGGCAAGATCATCGAGTCGAAGGTGACGGAGTTCAACAAGGGCGGGGTGCTGGTGGACGTGGGGCCGAGAGGATTCGTACCGATGTCGCAGCTGGTCAGCCTGGCCCCGGCGGCCCCGGACGAGACCCGCGAGGACGTGGCGGCGCGGCTGTCCGAGCTACTGAACAAGACGCTGCGGCTGAAGATCATCGAGATGGACCGGCGCCGCAATCGCCTGATCCTCTCGGAGCGGGCGGCCGAACGCGAGATGCGCTCGGAGCGCCGCGAGCAACTGCTGGACGAGTTGCAGGTGGGCCAGATTCGCAAGGGCCGGGTGAGCAACCTGGCGAGCTTCGGGGCGTTTATCGACCTGGGCGGCGCCGACGGCCTGGCGCACATTTCGGAACTGTCCTGGAGCCGGGTGTCGAGCCCCGGCGAGGTGCTGCGCGCCGGCGAAGAGGTGGATGTCTACATCCTGTCGCTGGACCGGGTGGAGAAGAAGATCGCGCTGAGTATCCGTCGCGCGCTGCCGGACCCGTGGTCGACGCTGGAAGAGCGCTACTCGCCGGAGATGGTGGTCGAGGGCACGGTGACGAAGCTGGCGCCGTTCGGCGTCTTCGTGCGGCTTGAGGAAGGCGTCGAAGGCCTGGCCCACGCATCGGACATCGGCGAGGACGCACTGACGTCGATGCGCGAAGAGGACGTACTGAATTTCCGGATCCTTAGCATCGAGGGCAACCGGCGGCGAATCCGGCTGACCCCGGCGGACGCGGTCGACGAGGCGCTGGCCGAGTACGACGTGACCGATGACGGCGAAGGAACAGTAGTCGGCACCTCGGATATTGCCGATACTGAAAGTGACGGGGACGCTGAATCCCCGGCCGAGGCGGAAGTGGCCGAGATCGGCCAGGTGCGCGAGCGCTCCAGCCATGTCTACGATGCGCAGTGGAATGATGACGCCCATCACGTCCTGCACGTGCTGCTGACCGGCGAACGCGACGGCTACTACCGCGCGTATGCCGACGC
>CAYYTN010000360.1:1621-2597 GCA_964474495.1 uncultured Chloroflexota bacterium | reverse complement strand
GCCGCTACGACCCCGACACCCTGCCGATGCCGCTGTTCCGGGAGAGCGATGTCGCCACCCAGAACCAGATCTCCGATGCCGGCGTCGATTTCCAGACCCGTTCTCACCACCCGTCACACTGGGGTTTCCCGAAGGTGATGGCCTCCTACTACGGCATGATCGAACTCATCGACGAGCAGTTCGGCCGTCTCCTCGATCACCTCGAAGCCACCGGCCAGCGTGAAAGCACAATCG
Source organism: uncultured Chloroflexota bacterium (assembly GCA_964474495.1). Taxonomy (GTDB): domain Bacteria; phylum Chloroflexota; class UBA11872; order UBA11872; family VXNJ01; genus JASLPR01. Next base: position 2,363 of record CAYYTN010000360.1, on the reverse strand, counting down.
TCATTTTCACCAGCGACCATGGCGAGACCCTCGGCGACCACGGCCTGGCGTTGAAAGGCTGCCGTTTCTACGAAGGCCTCGTCCGCGTCCCACTGATGATCTCCTGGCCCGACCATTTCGAGGCCGGCGTTGTCAGCGGCGCCCTCGTCGAACTCACCGACATCGTTCCGACCCTCATGGACGCCACCGGCCTGCCCGTCCCCGACGATCTCCACGGGGAGTCGCTGCTGCCGATCCTCACTGGCGACGCCCCCGCCGGCGAGCACCGCGAGTTCGTCTGGAGCGAATTCGCCGACTGCATCCACCTCCCCGACGAGTCTCGCGCCACCATGTACCGCGACCGTCGCTGGAAGCTCGTCGTCTATCACGGCAACGATGTCGGCGAGCTCTACGATCTTGAGAGCGACCCCGACGAATTCGAGAATCTCTGGGACAGCGCCGACCACGCCGCGATCAAGGCCGACCTCGTCCTCAAGAGTTTCAATCGCACCGTCATGGCCGCCAACCTCGGTCCCGACCGCGTCATGCGCTACTAGATGGCCGCCGCCGAACCCGACCCGGCAGGCGCGCCCCCGCCCAACATCGTCCTCATCGTCGCCGATGACATGGGCTTCTCCGACCTCGGCTGCTTCGGCTCCGAGATCGAAACCCCCAACCTCGACCGGCTTGCCGCCGGCGGCGCCCGCTTCTCGCAGTTCTACGCCTACCCCCGCTGTTGTCCCACCCGCGCCTCGCTGCTGAC
>CAYYTN010000360.1:0-1611 GCA_964474495.1 uncultured Chloroflexota bacterium | reverse complement strand
CACATGTCCATGCCCATGCCCGAGCCCGCCTACCAGGGCTACCTCAACGAGAATTGCGTCACCATCGCCGAGGCCCTCCGCACCTCCGGCTACCGCACCCTGATGTCCGGCAAGTGGCACGTCGGCGGCGCCTACCCGGCCCTCCGGCCCGACGTCTGGCGGCCCGGCAAGCCCGGCTCCCCCACTCCCTTCACCCGCGGCTTCGACCAGCACTTCGGCACCCTCACCGGCTCCGGCAGCTTCTACGATCCGCACACCCTCATCCGCGACGACACCCTCATCCAGCCCGACACCGACGACTTCTATTACACCGACGCCATCTCCGACGAAGCCGTCAAGATGGTGGCGGGCGCCACCGCCGGCGACGATCCGTTCTTCCTCTACGTCGCCTACACCGCTCCCCATTGGCCCCTCCACGCCCCCGCCGAAACCGTCGCCAAATATCGCGGCCGCTACCGCGCCGGTTGGGACGCCATCCGCACCGCCCGCCACGAGGAGATGAAGGGCGCCGGCCTCCTCGACTCGCGATGGGAGATCTCCCCCCGCGACGACATGGCGCCCGCGTGGGAAGACGTCGCCGAGCAGGACTGGTACGACGCCCGCATGGCCACCTACGCGGCGATGATCGACCGCCTGGATCAGGGAGTCGGCAAGATCGTCGCCGAGCTGCGCCGGCAGGGCGAACTGGACAACACCCTCCTTATGTTCTTTTCCGACAACGGCGGCAGCTGCGAGTTCCTCATGGAAGAGGGCATCCTGGAGATGATGCCCCCCACCACCCGCGACGGCCGGCCGGTCCGCAGCGGCAACGTCGCCGGCATCGAGCCCGGCCCCGCCGACACCTTCATGAGCTATGGGCGGCCCTGGGCCAACGTCAGCAACACTCCCTTCCGCAAGTACAAGAGCTGGGCCCACGAAGGCGGCATCGCCAGTTCCTTCATCTGCCACTGGCCGGGCGAGGTGCCCCCTGGCGAAATCGTGCACACCCCCGCCCACGTGATTGATGTCATGCCCACCTGCCTGGAAGTAGCCGGAGCGACGTACCCGGCCGAGTACAACGGCCACCGCATCACCCCGGTCGAAGGCGTCAGCCTCCTCCCGGCCCTCCAGGGCCGCGACTGGTCGCCGCGGCGCGACCTTTGCTGGGAGCACGAAGGCCAGTGGACCATTCGGCGCGGTGACTGGAAGCTGGTCTCCGGCGATCGCGGCGGCCGATCGCTCTACAATCTCGCCGAAGACCGCACCGAGCTTCACGACCTCGCCGCCGGCAACCGGACTCGCGTCCACGATCTCCTCGACGGCTACTCCGACTGGACCGCCCGCGCCGGCGTCATGCCCTGGAACCGCGTGGGTCAGCTCGCCCTCAACACCGGCTGGGCCGGCATCCAGAGCGCCATTCGGCAGGACCGTCCCGAGCCCTGGTCCCGTCCGGAATCCGGCTAGGGCGCGCTCGGGTCTCCGCCGCTCAGCGCCAGGAAGAGGTCCCGGAAGAACTCCGAACCGCCCACCGTCGACCGTCGTGACCCCGTCCTTACCGCCCGTGCCACCCGCAGCGCGTCGTCGGCGGCATCCAGCAGCTCCCTGTACCTGTCGCTTAACTCTCTGTAGCTC
>CAYYTN010000359.1:0-2653 GCA_964474495.1 uncultured Chloroflexota bacterium | reverse complement strand
TAGTCGGCTTCGCCGACACTCTGAAGGACAACGCCGCCGCCATCGTGTCCGATCTCCGCCAACGTGGAATCGACATCGTGATGATCACCGGCGACAACCCTCGCACCGCCGACGCCGTCGCCGCATCGATCGGCATCGACCACGTCATCGCCGGCGTGCTGCCCGCTGACAAGGCCGGCGAGGTCAAACGGTTGCAGCTCGAAGGACGTATGGTCGCCATGGTCGGCGACGGCATCAACGACGCCCCGGCACTGGCCCAGGCCGATATCGGCATCGCCATGGTCACCGGAACCGATATCGCAATGGAAGCCGCCGACGTCACGTTGATGAGCGGCAACCTGCAGGGCATCCGCATGGCCATCGATCTGAGCCGCCGCACCATGCGGGCCATCCGCCAGAACCTGTTCTGGGCCTTCGCCTACAACACCGCCCTGATACCGCTGGCCGCCGGGCTTTCGATGGCCTTCTTCGGCCGGCCGATCGATCCGATGCTGGCCGCCGCGGCCATGGCCCTCAGCGACGTCACCGTCATCGGCAACGCCCTGCGCCTGCGACGTCTGCGACTAACCGAATAGTCCCAGCAACCGCGGCCCGCCGGGCCGCCCGAGGAGGATGAGATCAATGGCAACCGCAATCGACCCGGTCTGCGGGATGGAAGTCGACGAGGCCACTGCCACCGAAACCGCCGTGCACGCAGGCAAGACCTACTACTTCTGCGCCCGAGGCTGCCGCCTGGACTTCGAGGATGACCCCGAAAAGTACCTGGACCCGGAGTACGTGAAGGGCCACCACTAGGCCCTCGGGTTTAGAAGAACGGGTTGTGGGCCAGCTCCTCGGCGACCGTCGTCTGGGGGCCGTGCCCGGGGAAGAGTTTCGTTGAACCCGGCAGGACCAGCACCTTGTCCCGGACCGTCTGCTTGTGAACCGGGAAGGCGTCCACGCCCAGGTTGGTGCCGCCGATGGAGCCGGCGAACAGCGCGTCGCCGGTGAATACCGCGTCCCCGATCGCCAGGCAGGATTCGCCCGCCGTGTGCCCCGGAGTGTGCATCACCTTGAATTCGATCGGCCCGGCCCGCACAACCTCGCCATCGGCGAACGGGCGCGCCTCGCCACCCAATCCGGCGATCGCGTCCAGTTCCTCGGTGGGCACATATACAGGTGTGGCGGTCCCGCCGACGATGGCCCCGAGCGCGCTGATGTGATCGCCGTGTGTGTGGGTCAGCAACACCGCGGCCAGTTCGCGTTCGCCGATTGCCGCCCTGATGTCTTCCTCCGGCACGCCGGCATCGATCAGGACGCAGCTTCTCTCGTCACCGACCACGTAGGCCCAAACCCGGTCCGGCCCGTACCAGAGCGACCGAACCTTGAGCCCGCCCGCGATAGACGGCTCCACTTCATCCGGCGCCCAGGTGTCGGCCGCGATCTCCCAGAGCTTGGCGGCGTCCAGACCCAGCCGGGCCGCCAGGGTGTCCGACTGCTCGCGGGTGGGGTCGCGACGGTAGCCCTCAAACGCGGACAGGGCGTCGGCGTCAATGCCCGTCTCCCCGGCCAGGTCCTCGACCGACAGCCCGTGACCCCGCCTTGATTTCCCGACTAGATCCCCGAATTCGTCCTCAAGTGGAACCATCATTCGCTCCGCGATCCGGGGCTTCTCCCCGAGGCTCCGCCGGCGACGTTCCGTCCGGCGAAGGCAAATCCTACTGCATCCCGGCGGGTCGCCGGGTCGGGCCGGCGCCGTCGGGGATCGCTTCCCCGGGATCTCCCCTCAGACAGCGATGTTCTGCCACTTTCCGGCCTGGTAGCGCCAGATAATGACCACCAGCCGCAGCAGAGTTTCGATCAGGAAGGTCCAGTACATCCCGGCAAGTCCATACCCCAATTGGACGCCGAAGTACCAGGCCAGCGGCAGGCGCACGAGCCACGAAGAAACGCCGGTCAGCAGCATCGGGAAGCGGGTGTCGCCGGCACCCCGTAGGCCACCTTGCAGGACGAAGCTGAGGGCAAAGAGCGGAAAGGCGATCACCAGGATCCGCATCGCCTGCCCGGCCAGTGTCGTGATCTCGACGTCATCGGTGTAGATACCGGCGATCGGCTCGCTGAAGATGAAGGCCAGGATGGCGAAGAGCGTCATGAACAGCACCGCGTAGGCCGACGCGAGCCAGGTGGCCCGAACCGCCTCTCGCGCCCGACCGGCGCCAAGTGCCTGCCCGGTCAGGGTGGTGGCGGCTACCGCAAACGCAAAGCCGGGCATCCAACCGAGCGACAGAACCTGAAACGTAATTCGTTGGGCGGCGTAGACCGCCGTCCCCAGCGAAATGACCATCGCCGTGTACACCAGCATCGAGAGCGACATCAGCAACTGCTCCAGCATCGCCGGGATGCCGATTCTCAGGAGCCGCCGGACAATATCCGTCTCGAGCCGCCAGTGGGCGCGCCCCCCGATCGAAACGCCGCGATTCCCACGGAAAAGCACGTACAGCAAGCCGGCGGTCCCGACAAAGCGAGCCACCGCGGCGCCCCACGCCGAGCCGACCGGCCCGAGTTCGGGGAAACCGAGCGAACCGAAGATCAACACGAAAGACAGCGGCACGTTGATCACGTTCATCACCACTCCGGCGTACATCGGCGTGCGCGTGTCGCCAGCGCCGCGCAG
>CAYYTN010000358.1:0-2685 GCA_964474495.1 uncultured Chloroflexota bacterium | reverse complement strand
TTGTCCGCCGCTCGATTTCGCCGGCGAAATCATCGTTCTTCAAACTAAGGCGATCCACCGACTACCGACCCAACCATCGATCTCACAAACAGCTTCAGCTAACGGCCCAAATAGGCTCGAAACAGAAGATTCACTCTATCTGCGTGGCCCGGCCTGCGTGCGGGCCGGGAAGGCCGGTGGGAACTCGTTCAAGCCCAAACAAGAAGCTCACTGTGTGAGCCGCTGTGCGGGCCGCCGTGTGGGCGGCGCTCACTCAGTCCCCAAACAAAGGGTCCACTGTGTGGACTAACCGACCGAGCCGTCCTTGCGGTGGTGAATCCACAGCGAATTGCCATCCGGGTCCAGCACTGATGCGAAGTGGCACACCGGTGACTCCTGCGGCCCCACGATCACCGGCACCCCGGCGGCCTGGAGTTCTTCCAGCGTGGCTTCGACATCTTCGACGGCCAGGGCCACCGCCCCGCCCGGCGGCATGTCGTCGCTCTGCACGATCGAGAGCGTCAGGTTGCCCAGGTCGTATTCGCTCCAGCCGTCGCTCTCGCTGAACGGCGTCAGCCCGATAGTGTCGCGGTAGAAGGCCTGGGCGACGGCCATGTCTTTGACGGGGTAGAGGACGAAATCAGCGGCGCGGACATCCATTTGCGCAACTCCTGCTTGAGGGTGGATACCGATTCTACGCCCCGGCCGGATCGCCCGCTCCGCTAGGCCGTCCCCGCCTCGTGGCTCGACCTGCCGGCATCCGGCATACGCTGGAAGAATCAGACAGCCTGTGGCTGCTGTGCCCCGACCTGCCGGCATCCGGCATCCGCTGGAAGAATCAGACAGCCTGTGGCTGCTGTGGCCCGACCTGCCGGTACCCGGCATCCGCTGGAAGAATCAGACAGCCTGTGGCTGCTGTGGCTGGCGTGCGCCCACTCAGGGCTCAAGCGAAAGGCCCACTGTGTGGGCGTGGCCCGGCCTGCGGGCAGGCCGGGATAACCGCTCGGCCTTTGCTCAATCCCGATAGAAAAGCCCACTGTGTGGGTGGGCTTAGCCGGCGGTGCCGTCCTTGCGCCCGTGAATCCAGATCACGTTCCCGTCCGGATCGGCGATTGAGGCGTGCCGGCAGACCGGGTCGTCATCCGGTCCGTGGACGATCTTCACGCCGGCGGCCTTCAGCTTCGCGATGGACTCATCGACATCATCGACGGCCAGGGCGATCGCGCTGCGCCCGGGTTTGGTCGGGGGATCGTCCAGCAGCGCCAGCGCGATCGTCATGTTCGGCGCGTCCACCTCCACCCATTTCTTCCAGCGCTCGCCTTCCGGCAGCCCCAGCACATCGCGGTAGAACGCCAGCGAACGATCCAGGTCAGCCACGTGATACAGCGCGAAATCCACCGCGCGAACCTCCACAACACTCATCGTTACCTCCCGGCGATGTCTTTCTCGTGCACGTCCGCATGGTAGACGATTCCCCAACCGAGATTTCCAGATCGACGGCCACGGTTGTAGCTTTAGGTGGGGAGAGGGGCGGGGGCGGGCCGTGAGCTATACCAGAGGAGACCAGGATGGATCGCGTCGTGCATTTTGAAATCAGCGCCGCCGAGCCCGAGGCGCTCGTCGGCTTTTATGAGAATGTCTTCGGTTGGCGGGTCAACAAGTGGGACGGCCCCGAGGACTACTGGCTCGCCTCCACCGGCGAGGAAGGCACCCCGGGCATCGACGGCGCCTTCATGCGTCCCGCCGATGGCACGCCGCGGACCGTCGTGACCGTTGAGGTCGAGGACCTGGACGCCACGGTCGCGAAGGCGAAGGAGAACGGCGGCCGGGTGGCGATGGAGAAGATGGCCGTCCCGATGATCGGCTGGGCGGCCTACCTGGTCGACCCGCAGGGCACCGTGATCGGGCTGATGCAGCCGGACGAGAAGGCGGGGATGTGACCGGCGCGATCGCGCGGGCCCGGGAGGGCAATCATGGCGTATGACGAGACCCTGGGAGAGCGCGTGCGCGAGGTGGTCCTGGCGCGCACCGCAATGGAGGAGAAGGACATGTTCGGCGGGCTGAGCTTCATGGTGGGGGGCAACATGTCCTGCGGGATCGTCGGCGACGACCTGGTGGTGCGGGTCGGCAAGGACGGCCACGAAGCCGCCCTGGCACGGCCGCACGCCCGGGTGATGGACTTCACCGGCAAGCCCATGGCCGGCTGGATCTACGTCGCCGCCGAAGGCGTGGAGTCGGACGCGGCGCTGGTCGAGTGGGTTGAACTGGGCCTGGAATTCGCGAAGAGCCTCCCGGCGAAGTAGCGGCGGCGCGCCGGGAAGGCCCGAGGGCGGAGGTAGATTTTGGACCCCGCGCCGGGCTTTCGTAGCCTCTCTCCGGGCGAGCACCGGCGAACCGGTCGGTCTACGGGGGAGCAGCAAATGTCCTGGCAGCAAATCGCGCTACGAGCGGAAGGGCTGGCCGTCCTGGCCGCCAGCGTGTGGATGTTCGCCCGGCTCGACGGCGGCTGGGGGATGTTCGCCATCTTCATCCTCGCGCCGGACCTGTCCGCCCTGGGCTACCTGCTGGGACGGCGCATCGGCACGGCGGCCTACAACACGGCGCACGCCTACGTCTGGCCGCTGGCGTTGGCGGTCATCGGGCTCATCGGCGACTGGCCGGTGGCGGTGCCGGAGTACCGGCAGGCATACGAGTTGTCGTGAGGAG
>CAYYTN010000357.1:0-2696 GCA_964474495.1 uncultured Chloroflexota bacterium | reverse complement strand
CGCCGACATCCACTGGCCGAAGTACATCGACGCCTCGTTCTACACCCCCGAAGAGGCCGAACGGATGCGGGCCCGCTACATGGGTGAAATCACCATGTGCGATCGCTGGATCGGCCGCGTGCTGGACACCATCGACCGCGTCGGCCGCCGCCACGACACGATCGTCATCGTCATGTCCGACCACGGCCATCTTTTTGGCGAGCACGGCCGGGTGTCGAAATGGGGCGCCTGGCTGGAACTCTGGGACGAGTGCGCCCACCAGTTCTTCATGGTGCGCCATCCCGACGGCCTGGTCTCGAGCAAGCACGTCGGCGGCCTGATCCAGCCGGCCGACCTCGCGCCGAGCATCCTGGAGATGGTCGGTATCGACCCGCCGGAGGAGATGGGTATCCAGGGCCATTCGTGGCTGCCGCTGATGGACGGACGCAAGCGCTCGCTACGGCCGGCGGCGATCTCCGCGTTTCATCCCCGCCAGGGGCCGATTGACGGCTGCCACAACCACGTTTCGCCCGACGACCAGTGGACGGCGGCGACGGTGACCGACCGGCGCTGGCAGCTGATCGACTTCCCGGAGACCGACCGCCGCGAACTCTACGACCTGTCGGCCGAGGGCGGCTCGCTGCAGAACGTGATTTCTGGCAATGCCGCTGAGGTTGAGCGCCTGCACAAGCACCTGCTCGACCACCTGCGCCGCCACGACGCGCCGGATTGGCTGCGCAAGGTTTTCCGCGACGGGCCCGATGCCGCGGTTCAGCCGCCGCCCGGCGAGTGGCGCGACAACGTACGCAAGCGCAGTACGCCCCGGGCGATGACCCCGAAGGCGAACATCGTCGGCTAGAAGGGGCGGATCGGGCGGCTAGCCGGGCTTGTACTCCCGAGTGGCCTCGGGGTCGTCGTCCCAGTCGGACAGCGCCTCGAGTTCGGGCCAGATCGCGTCCGGAATCTCCACCGCCGCCAGGTCCAGGTTCTGCGCCATTCGTTCCGGCCGGCTGACGCCGACCACAGTGGAGACAACCCGCGGGTCGCGCATCGAGAATTGGAGGGCGGCGGCGGCGAGGGGGATGTCGTAGCGGGCGCAGATTTCCTCCATCTGGCGCGCCATGGCGACGATCTCCTCACTGGCGTCCTGGTAGGCGTAGCGGGCGTAGTCGCGGGTGCCGCGGGCCAGGATGCCGCTGCCGTACGGCGAGGCGTTCAGGACGGCGATACCCTTCGAGGCCGCCAGGTCGATCAAGCGGTCGGCGTTGCGATTCAGCACCGTGTAGCGGTTGTGGGTCAGCAGGACTTCGAACTCGCCGCGTTCCAGGCACTGGGCCATGATCTCGACGTTCCCGGCGGCTAGCCCGACGTGGTCGATCAGCCCCTCTTCGCGGATGGCGAACAGCGTGTCGATCGCGCCGCCCGGCCGGATGATCTCATCCAGGTCGCAGTATTCGGGATCGTGCAGGTGGACGAGTTGCAGGTGATCGAGCCCGAGGGCCTCCATGCTCTGCTCCACTGAACGCCGGACCTGCGCCGCATCGAAGGTATTGGTGTCCAGGTCGCGGTCGGCCTTGGTGCTCAGCACGAAGCCTTCCGGCAGCCCGCCGCGTTCGCGGATCACCGTGCCGATGCGCTCCTCGCTGCGCCCGAATCCGTAGCTGCGGGCGGTGTCCAGGAAGTTGATCGAGCTGTCGAAAATGGCCCGCACGGTGGCGTGGGCGCGCTCCTCGGGCACGTCGTAGCCGTAGGTATCAGGCATGTCGCCCAGGGCCGAGGTGCCGATGCAAAGCTCGGTTACCTGGAGCCCGGTGGAACCGAGAGGGACCGTCGGGGATTCACTGGAGGTCAAGGCGGGTGCGCTCCTGGGGAAACGAGGTGTGCGCAAGGATAGCGGTTTCGGCGCGGGCCGCGATCTACCAGTAGGACATCGCGTCCCGGAATAGATTGCGCAGGTCGTCCTCATCGGCCGGTCGCGGCGAGAGCTTGGTGACCCGATGCTGCGGCAGCGTGCCCGCCGCCAGCGCGTCGACGTCGGCGTCGGTGAAGCCAATCGCGCCCAGTCCGTTGGGCATGCCGGTCTCGCGCATCAGTTCGATCACCGTGTCCGCCAGGATGTCGCCGGCATCGGCGTCGGCCGCGCCCGCGGTGTCGGCCCCCAGCAGGCGGGCCGCCCGCAGATGGCGCTCCGGGTCGGCCGGAGCCGTGAAGCGGAACACCGCCGGCGCGTTCAGGATCACCGAGATGCCATGCGGCACGATCGGGTGGTCGTCCGGGTAGCCTTCCGGCTGGTAGTCGCGCACCATGCCCGACACCGGGTAGGACATCCCGTGCGGCAGGTGCACGCCGGCGTTGCCGAAGCCGATCCCGGCGAAGGTCGCCGCGATCAGCATGTTCATGCGCGCCTCGTCGTCCTCCGGATGCGCCACCGCGTGCACCAGGTTGCCGGCCACCAGTTCGATCGGATTCGACCCCTGGTAGGCCGGGCGCATTTGGGGACTTTCCGGAGCCGGGCGTTCGCCGTAGGGCAGCGAGGTCAGCGATTCCAGCGCGTGGCTCAGCACGTCCAGCGCCGATGCCGCCGCCACCAGCGGCGGCATCACCCGGGTGTTGTCCGGGTCCACGATCCCCATTGTCGGGCGCAGCGCGCGATGGGCGATGCCGGTCTTGGCCCGCATTTCCAGGTAATCGAAGATCGCCACCCCGGTCGTCTCGCT
>CAYYTN010000356.1:0-2700 GCA_964474495.1 uncultured Chloroflexota bacterium | reverse complement strand
GGTCCCCTGGAGCCTGGGCGGCGCGCTGGCGATGTAGCTGGATTGCTCGGTCTCGACCGTGGCGCCCATGGCCTGGAAGCCCTGCACGTCGACGTTGACCGGGCGGATGCCCAGGTCGCAGCCGCCGGGATGGACGCAGCGGAACCGGCCGAAGCGGCTCAGCAGCGGGCCGGCGACCAGGAAGGAGGCACGCATCTCGTTTACGACATCGGCGTCGGGCTCGAAGCTGGTGATGTTGTCGGCGGTGATGCTGACGGAACTGGCGCGGCGGTCGTAGACGACGTGGGCCCCGAGCCGGCGCACCAGTTCGAGCATGATCTCGACGTCTTCGATGGCGGGGACGTTGGTGAGGTGGCAGGGCTCATCGGTGAGCAGCGCGGCCGCGATCATGGGCAGGACGGCGTTCTTGGCGCCGGGGACGCGGTAACGCCCTTCGAGCCGGTCGGCGCCGTGGACGACGAGCTTGTCGGGGACGGTTACGGCCGCACGGTCACCGGTGGCGATGCCCGTCACCGGGGGCCTACCCGCTCCGACGACGGGCGGCTCTGATCCTGGCGAACGCCCGGAGCAACCGGATGCGGGCTTCGAGCACTTCGGTCGGGGTGAGGGTGAGGCTCATGGCCTCGAGGGCGCGATCGCGGGCCGCCTGGGCGCGCTCCAGGTCGATTTCGTCGGAGCGTTCGGAGGTGTCCGCCAGCACGGTCACCGTGTCGCCGAGGACTTCGAGAAAACCGCCGCTGACCGCCAGGATGTCCTCGTCGCCGCCGTGCCGCAGCACCACGACCCCGGGGCTCAACTCGGTCACAAGCGGCGCGTGGCTGGGCAACACGGCCAGTTCGCCGTCAATTCCGGGGGCGACGACCACGTCCACGTCCTCTTCCGCCAGGACGTGTCGCTCGGGGGTTACCAGCTCAACAGTGAGTTTTGCCATTGGTTAAAAGTCTATCACCCGGCCCGGGCTAGGCCGCCTCTTCGCGCATCCGCTGGGCCTTGGCCAGGACGTCGTCCATGGTGCCGACCATGTAGAAGGCCTGCTCGGGAAGATCGTCGTGATCGCCGGCCAGGATGGAGGCGAATCCGCGCACGGTGTCGTCGATCGGGACGGTGGTCCCGGCCATGCCGGTGAAGGTCTCGGCGACGTTCATCGGCTGGGAAAGGAAACGCTCGATCTTGCGGGCCCGGGACACCGTGAGCCGGTCGTCTTCGGACAGCTCTTCGATGCCCAGGATGGCGATGATGTCCTGCAGGTCCTTGTAGCGCTGCAGCACCTGCTGGACTTCGCGGGCGACGCGGTAGTGGTCTTCGCCGACGACGCGCGGGTCAAGGATCCGCGAGGTCGAGGTGAGCGGATCGACGGCCGGGTAGATGCCGCGGTCGACGATGGAGCGCTCCAGCCGAATGGTGGCGTCCAGGTGGGCGAACGTGGCCACCGGGGCCGGGTCGGTGTAGTCATCGGCGGGCACGTAGATGGCCTGCAGGGAGGTGATGGAGCCGGACTTGGTGGAGGTGATGCGTTCCTGCAACTGGCCCATCTCGGAACCCAGGGTGGGCTGGTAGCCGACGGCCGAGGGCATCCGCCCGAGCAGCGCCGAGACCTCGGAGCCGGCCATCGAGAAGCGGAAGATGTTGTCGATGAAGAGCAGCAGGTCCTGGCCTTCGTCGTCACGGAAGTACTCGGCCATCGACAGCCCGGCCAGGGCGACCCGCAGGCGCGCGCCGGGGGATTCGTTCATCTGCCCGAAGACCATGACGGTGTTGTCCATGACGCCGGCTTCGTGCATCTCGCCGATCAGCTGAGTGCCTTCGCGGGTGCGCTCGCCGACACCGCAGAAGACGGAGTAGCCGCCGTAGGTCTTGGCGACGTTGTTGATGAGCTCCATGATCATGATGGTCTTGCCGACGCCGGCGCCGCCGAACACGCCGGTTTTGCCGCCGCGGGTGAAGGGAGCGACCAGGTCGATGACCTTAAGGCCGGTGGCGAACATCTCGGTGGAGGTGGTCTGCTCTTCGACCGTGGGGGCCGTCCGGTGGATCGGCAGCCGCTTCTGGGCGACGACCTCTTCACCACCGTCGACGACCTTGCCGGTGACGTCGAAGACGCGCCCCAGGGTCTCGGGCCCGACGGGCACCAGGATGGCGTCGCCGGTGTCTTCGACGGGCAACCCGCGACGCAGGCCCTCGGTTGGGGTCATGGCGACGCAGCGGACCCAGTTGTTGCCGATGTGCTGCTGGACTTCGAGGGTGATCACCTCGCCGGTGCCGGGACTGGTCACCTCAAGGGCGTTGAACAGCCCGGGCAACGCCTGCGGCTCGAATTCAACATCGACGACCGCTCCGATGATCTGTGCGATTTGGCCGGTTGCCATCTTCGAGTTTCTCCTACTGTGAAAGGGCGTTTGCCCCGGCGGCGATGTCGATCATTTCGTTGGTGATTGATGCCTGGCGCTGACGGTTGTAGGCCAGGGTTAGCTCGTCGATAAGGTCGGTGGCGTTGTCGGTGGCGTTGCGCATGGCGACCATCCGCGCGCTGTGCTCGCTGGCGGCGGCCTCGAGGACCAGCCGGTAGAGATACATCTCAACGTAGCGCGGCAGCAGCATGTTCAGGACGGTCTCGGCGTTGGGCTCGTAGATGTAGTCGGGGTCCAGTTCGCGCTCGTCGTCCAGCTCCGGCCGGGTGACCCGCAGCAGGCGGACGTGCTC
>CAYYTN010000355.1:1685-2715 GCA_964474495.1 uncultured Chloroflexota bacterium | reverse complement strand
GCGATCGCCGGCGCCCCGCCAATCACCCCGGCCGCCACCAGGTGCGGAACCAGCCGCGAGACCCGGCCCGACATCCGCGCCAGCGGCGCCGCGATCGCCAGCCCTTCGGTCGTATTGTGCGCCGCGAACCCCACCACCAGCATCGTCCCCAGCGCGATCGAGCCGCCGGCGTAGGCCGCGCCGATCGCCAGGCCCTCGCCCAGGTTGTGCAGGCCGATCCCCACGGCACCAGCACCAGCGTCGATCCCGCCGCGCCACCGGCCCGGCGCGTCATCGCCCGATCCACCGCCGCCACCACCAGGAACGCCACCACCGCCCCACCCGCCGCCAGCGCGACTCCCTGAAACGCCGCCGCTACGTTGCTCGCCAATTCCAGCGCCTCGTCCACCGTGTCGATCCCCAGAAACAGCAGCAGGCCGATCGTGAAGCTCAGGAAGAAACTCAGCCAGCGCTCCGAAAGCCGCCGCAGGAACGGAAACCACAACAGCCCGATCAGCACCGGGATCACCCCGACATAGAGACCCAGTAACGTGAACGTGCCCAGATAGCGCCCGTCCACCGCCGGCGCCGCCGTCGCCACCTCCGCCGTCTTCTCAAACGCCACGCCGCCGGAACTGATCAGCACCACCGAATGTGGCTCACCCTCGCTCCACGGATACGGAATCCGCAACGTCGCCCGATCCAACCGCCCCAGCTCGGCGTCCGGCTCCGCCTCGAACTGCCACAGCGCCTCATCCACCGTCACCTGGGCGATCGTCACCGTCTCCGGCCCCCCGTTCACCACCTCCACCCCGATCCCGTCTTCGTCGAAATAGATGCGCTCGATGGTCAATTCCTCCACCGGCGGGAACGCCGCCTCGAACACCCCCGCCGGCCCGACGATCCCGAAGAACGCCAGCAGCCCGGCCAGCAGCACCAGCGGCAGTAGACCGAAGATCCAGAACCCCGCGCCCAGGCGGCGTTCACCGGCCCCGGCCAATGCCTCGCTCTTCCCCGCCATGCCTACTCCACCACCTCGAAGAAGCCCATC
>CAYYTN010000355.1:0-1675 GCA_964474495.1 uncultured Chloroflexota bacterium | reverse complement strand
ACATGTACAGCCCCGGCGTGTCGTACTGGAACTCCAGCACCGCCCGCTCGCCCTGGCACAGCATCACCGTGTCGGTCAGTTCATGGTTCTCCATCGAGGTCCCGGTGCGGTACAGCCGGAACATCTGCGCGTGCAGGTGGAACGAGTTGATCAGGTCGAACTCGGTCAGGTTCACCAGGTAGATGCGCTGCAACTCGCCGACCTTCACCCGGATGTGATGCTCCGGTTTGGCGTGGTGAAAGGCCACCGTGTTCACCGCGTAGAAGGTGTTCTCGCCGTTGAACTCGGTCGAGAAGCCATTCATCACCATCACCATCTCCCGCGCCAGCGGCCGCCCCTCCGGCGGGTCCACGATGTACGCCCCGTAGAGCCCCTTGTGGACATGCCGTTTCAGCGGCGCCGCGTGGCAGTGGTACAGGTGGCAGCCCCAGGGCTCGGCGGTGATACACGAACGACTCGCCCGGGTTCACGATCTCGAACACCCCGTCCATGCCCGCCGAATGCACGCCGTGGAAGTGGATCGTGTGCGGGTGGGTGCCGGCGTTGTTGAAGTTGATCCGCATCACGTCGCCGGCGGTCGCCCGGAACGTCGGACCGGGCACCTGGCCGTTGTAGGTCCACGCCGGGAAGTACACCCCGGGTGCGATCTCGATCTCTTTATCGATCGCCGCCACCGTGTATTCGCGCAGCGTCCGCCCGTCCGGGAGCGTACTGACCACGCCGTAGTCGAAGTCTTCCAGGAACTCCATCGGGTCGAACTGGGTCAGGTCGATGTCGCCGACGGTCCCGGCCGATTCGTGCCCGTGGACGTCGCTGGCCGCCTGGCGCCGGCCGCTGCCGTCATAAAAGCCGTCGATATCGCAGACCAGCGCTGAGGAGCTATCGCCGAAATCGCCGAAGTCCGCGCCGCTCACCGGGCGACTCTCGGCGCGGCCGTCCGCCACCCCCGCCGCCGCGCCGGCCAGCCCCACCGCCGCCCCCAGCGAGCCCTTGATCATCCCGCGCCGCGTCACCCGCGGGTCGCTCGGCGGCCGCCGCAGCCTTCGCCCAAACCGCGAAACCAGCGGCCTCACCAGCCGTTCGTACATCCCGCGCGCCGGTCCGCCCTGGCTCATCTCGGCTTCGCCATCGGGATTCACGCCCCCCGAACAATAGTTTTCACAAAGCTAAACTACAAAACTCCGGGGGCGAAAACCAAGGGCTGTTGTTTGCCTCAACGCCCAGACCCGACAAATCCGATCGGAGTTCCGGCTCGCCCGGGCCGGTAGTGTGCGCGCCCACGAAGATCGCCCGCGGGCCGGCGCCCGCGCTCGCTGACCTGCTTCTCCCGAACGGCGCCCGGTTAGGCGGTGACCGCCTCCGGGCCTTCGTCGGAGCCTTCCGCCTGCTCCACCCGCACGTCCGGCAGCCATTCCAGAAACCTCGGGAAGTACCAGTTCTTGTCGCCCAGCAGTTTCATGCTCGCCGGGATCAAGATCGAGCGCACGATCGTCGCGTCCAGCAGCACCGCCACCCCCAGCCCGAACCCCATCTGCTGGAACATCACCAGCTGTCCCGCCGCGAATCCGCCGAACACCGCCACCATGATCAGCGCCGCCCCGGTGATCATTCCCGCCGTCGTCCGCAGGCCGTAGGCCACCGAGTCCTCGTTGTTCCCCGACGCGTCGTAGCGCTC
>CAYYTN010000354.1:0-2720 GCA_964474495.1 uncultured Chloroflexota bacterium | reverse complement strand
GACCTTCCCGCTCTACACGGTGGCCATCCAGAACGCCTTCAAACGCGACCAGATGGGCGTGGTCAGTTCCGCCGAGCAGCTTTTCCGCGGCTTCGGCGGGACCATCGGCGCCACCGTCTTCGGCGTGCTCATGACCGGCCGCTTCGCCGACGCCATGAACGCCGGCCTGGCACAGACCGACCCGGCCATGCTCGAGGGCATCCCACCGGAGGCGATCGCCGCGATGGTGGAGAACCCCCAGCAACTCGGCGCCGCCGGGCCGGTCCCACCGTCATTGATCGCGCTGATTCAGAGCTCCATGTCGGAGTCGATCACCGCGATCTTCGCCGTCGGGCTGGTGTTGATGTTGGTGGCGCTGGCGCTCACGTTCCTGCTGCCCGAGGCCCGGCTGCGGGAGGACTGGGACGAGCCGGCCGGCGACGAAGTGAGTGAATACGCGGCGTAGCGGTTTACCCGCCGCTAGGCGGCGCGGCGCAGATCGTTCGCCGGCGGTAGGCGCCGCGGCGTAGAGATTTACCCGCCGGTAGGCGGCGCGGCGCGAGCCCGGCTTGTCTCGGTTTGCACCGAGCGGCCCGGCGCGGTGTAGAAGTCTTCCCGGCGGTAAGCGGCGCGGCGCAAGCCCGGCTTGTGCTGTTTGCACCGAGCGGCCCGGCGCGGCGCAGATAAATTACGGGCGGCGAGCGCCGCCGCCGGCTATCCGCCGCTGCCCGTACCCAGCCCGGCGATCAGGCTCCGCAGCACGTCCGGGTCGAAGTGCCCGCGGTCCTCGTCGCGCATCTTCATCAGCGTCGTGAAGGAGCCCCCGGTCCCACCGCCGACATCCGCCGTCATCATCGCGTCGAAGGTGTCGACCACCGCCGCCACCCGTCCCGCCAGCGGGATGCGCACCCCGCGCAGTCCGGCCGGGTAGCCTTCGCCATCCCAGCGCTCGTGGTGGCACAGCGCCGCCTCCAGCACCAACCGCGGCATCCCCGGCACCGCCCCCAGCATGTCGCGGCCATCCTCGACATGGCGTCGCCGCGCCGGGTCCTCGTCACCTTGCGCCGGCGTCCCATCGCCGTGCCGGGCCAGGCCGATATCAAACAGCAGCCCGGCCATCCCCATCCCACTCACTTCCTGCGGATTGCTGACGCCCAGCGGGCCGCACATCGCCAGGGTGTAGATCGCGCAATTCACCATGTGCGCGTGCAGGCTGTAGTCCACATAGGTGATCCGCAGCAGCGCCGCGATCGCCGCTTCCGACCGCAACGCCTCGGCGACCATCATCTCCACGATTCGCTGCGCCGTCTGGATCGCCTCCGGCGTCGGGTCTTCCGCCAGTTCTCGCGCCACCGCCCCCAGCGCCAGGCGCGTCGCCGCGGCCCTTTCCCGGGAATCTGCCAGTTGATCCGCCAGCACCGCTCGCGCCTGCTCCATGGCGTACACCGTGTACTGCGGCGCCGCCGCCAGCGCCACATAGAGCGTGTCGATGCCGGCCGCCGCCAGCCCTTCGGCCATACCCCGGTTCACCATCGACCCGGCCCGCAGGTACGTGGAATGGCCGCTCCGGCTGTGCACGTAGAGATCGAAATCGACCTCAACATTCATCACCAGGTCGGTCACCGGCACGGGCAAGAACACCCGTCGCCGGTCCCCGTTCGCGTTCGACCCGCCCATCGCCACGTCAGCTGCTCCCCGATTAGTTGGTTTTGATCCTACTCCAGGCTTCGGACGCCCACTGACTAAATCTCACAAATCGGGCTGGTCCGGGCCGGTAGCCGCGCCGGCCGCACTCCATCAAACCCTAGCAAAGAGACTCCACTGTCACAATTGTCCCAAAATTCGCGTTGTTACGTAACCGACCCCGTCCCAACGGCTAGTCGGCCGGCTTGAGATCCGCGTCCTGGGCGTCCTTCGCCAGCACCCGCATCGCGTCCCGCAGCCGCGACAGCACCCGCGCCCGCCCCAGCACCCGCATCGTGTCGAACAGCGGCGGCGACGCCCTGGACCCGGTGATCGCAACCCGGATCGGCATGAACAATTCCCCCGCCTTCCAGCCCAGCGCCTCGGCCATCGCCCGCAGGTTCTCCTCCATCCCGGCCATGTCGTCCACCCCGAAGTCCTGCACCAACTCGAACACCGTCGACAGCGCCGCCGCCGTCTCCTCGGTGGTGCCCTTCTTCTTCACCAGGAACTTCATGTCCGGCTCGACTTCTTCCGCCAGGAAGAAGCGCAGCGCCTCCGGGAAGTCGGCCAGTTTCTTCACCCGCTCCTGCTCCAGCGCCACCGCCCGCTCCAGGTAGCCATCGTCGGGAACCGCCAGCCCGGACGCTTCGATAAACGGCTTCGCCAGCCGCGCCAGTTCCGCGACTTCCATTTGCCGGATGTAGGTCCCGTTGAACCAGTCCAGCCGGTCGAAATCGAAGATCGCGTTCGACCGGGTCACCCGCTCGATCTTGAAGGTTTCGATCAGCTCGTCCATCGTGAACAACTCGCGCTCGTCGCCCGGGTTCCACCCCAACAGCGCGATGAAGTTCACCACCGCCGCCGGCAGGTAGCCCTGCTCGCGATACTCCTCCACCGCCACCGAGCCGTCGCGCTTGCTCAGCTTCTGCCGCTTCGCGTTCAGGGTCAGCGGCATGTGCCCGAACCTGGGCGGCTCCAGCCCCAGCGCCTCGTACATGACGATCTGCTTGAAGGTGTTTGAGATGTGGTCCCCGCCCCGCACCACGTCCGTGATC
>CAYYTN010000353.1:0-2727 GCA_964474495.1 uncultured Chloroflexota bacterium | reverse complement strand
AGACGCGCGGGCACAAATTTCTGACGGTGACAGTGCGGGCCTGGGAAAATTTCTGGCGGTCGCCGATGGCGGCGTTCATCAACGACGCCGATCTGCAATCGGTCGATCGGTCGATCGGTCGATCGGTGGATCCTGCTGGTCGACGAATGGCACCGGGTACTCCGGGCGGTGCGAAAGACGCCGACGGTCACCGGATCCGCCGGCCAAACGGTCGCGAATCCGGAGGCGCGCCCGCTCGATCGCCTCTAAGATCGGATCTGGCGACTCTCGAAGGAGCTCGGCGCGACGCCGCTGGCGCGGATGCAGCTCGGTTTCACGCTCGCCGCGAGCGAGCTGACGGGCCGGAAGGTCGACCAGCTCGACCGGGAAGAGCGCGACCAGGCCGACGAGGACAAGCTGCGCGAGGAATTCCCGGAGTGGTCCGACGCCAGTGGCGACTAGTCGGTGACGCCTGCGGCGCCGGCGCTGCTGGAAGCGCGGACGCAGAGATACGACGTGATCCGGTTTATCGAGCGGTCGTGTGTTCGCCCGGACGGCCCGCTGATCGGCAAGCCGCGGCTGCTGCGGGACTGGCAAGAGCGCGACCTGCTGGCGCTATTTCAGTTCGAGCCGGTCGTCGACGACGAGCGGGTGACGCTTCCGGCGCCGGCGATCGCGGAGGCCGACGGCGCCGAGATCCGATGGCGCCAGCGCTACGCGGAGGCGCTGGCCGGCCTGTTCGCCGAAGTGCTGCAGCCTGCGGTGCTCGGGGGCTGGACAAACGTTCGCTACAAATGATCCGTGGCGCATGCGGGCTCGGCACCGCTCTTCAGAGCGAGACTCAGCGCCTCGTAATTGAACAAGGGGCGGCGCTCCGGGACCGGTTATTGAAGTGGCCCCGTCCCGTTTCCACTATCGCTCGCTGCGGGAGCCCGGGATTGGTGCGATGATGGTGGCCACTGATTCTGTTCGAGCGGCCCCGGGGATGAAGTTTCCGGGCCGGCGGCCAGCCGGCGGAGGATACGATGGCGCACCTATTCGGTCGCGAGTACACGGCCTCCGAACTACTGGAACGCGTAGGAAACGTCTCTCAGGTCGCCGGAACGCGATCGTATCGAATCGAAGGCGGCGCCGCCGATGGCGTCAGTGGAATCGACGTCTACACCGGGTCAGGGCTTCGTTTCACTGTCTTGCCCGGCCGGGGAATGGACATCAGTCACGCCTCGTACAAAGGGATTCCCCTCGCCTGGACAAGCCCTTCCGGCGAAGTGTCAGCTCACTCCTACGAACCGGCCGGGTTCGGCTGGCTGCGCACCTTCGCCGGCGGCCTGTTGACCACCTGCGGTATGAGTCACGTGCTGGATCCGGCCGCCGAGGACGGCGTCGAGTACGGGCTGCACGGGCGGGCTTCCACCTTGATCGCCGAGAACGTCGCGGCGGATGGGTCGTGGGATGGCGACGAATACCGGATGCAGGTCAGAGGCACGACCCGCGAGGCCGCATTCTCGGCGGACCAGTTTGAGCTGGTGCGCACGATCTCCACCGAACTCGGCGCTTCCTCTTTGAAGATAGAAGACGTCGTCACCAATATCGGTCACCGGCCGCAGACGCACATGTTCCTGCATCACGTGAACATCGGACACCCTCTTGTCGGTCCCGATGCGGAGCTGCTGGCCACGATCCGCGGGTTTCGAGTGCGACCCGGTTTCGAGGTAGATGCCGAGGACGACTTTCTTCATTTCAGCGCGCCGGAACTTGACTACCGGCCGCGGGTCCTTTCCCACTATCCGGTCGCCGATGCCGAGGGATACGCCTCGGTCGCCCTGATTAACGAGTCGCTGGACCCGGGGCCGCTGGCGGTTACCCTGCGCTTCCGGGTGGACAGCTTCCCGTTCCTGATGGAGTGGAAGCTGCTGGACCGGGGCGATTACGTGGTGGGAATCGAACCGAATAATGCCGGAATTCTCGATCGGGCGGACGCCCGCGCGGCCGGAGACCTGCGGGTCCTGGAGCCCGGCGAGTCGGTTACATACGAGAATGAAATCGGCGTACTCGACGGATCAGGGGAGATCGACGAATACCGCGCCCGGGTGGCGGAAGTGATGGAGGGCGAATGACCGGCCGCGGCGGCAATCCGATCGGGAGCGGGGTGGTGCCGGGTTCCGGTCTGGAACCTGATGGCATCGATGGAACGGTGCAAGCCTGCTTATCGGGGAATACCCGGGGAGCGAGCCGATGACCGAATACTGTGTGAGCACATTTCCCCTCAGCGCATTTCCCCTGGACCAGTTTCTCGGCGATCTGGCGGCAACTGGCATCTCCATGATTGAGCTGGGGAAGAAGCACTTCGAGGAACTGGACGCTTCGACCGCGGCCAGCCTTCAAGCCGGGTCCGGGCTGCGCTTCAATTCAACGCTGACCACCGAAGACATTGCCGCCCCGGACGGTCTTGAGAAGCAAATCGCCGTACTCGGCGGCCGGGAAGACTCGGATGAGGCCGAGATCGAACTGATCATCGACCGTCTGAGAATGTTGACCCGGGAGGCCGAGAAGCGAAATATGACTCTTTCGTTCTACTCGCACGTCGGATGGATGGCTTACAACCTGGAGCGTTGCGAGCGCATCTTCGACGCCATTTCGTCAGACAGCTTCGGCTACTACTACTGCCCCTATCACTTTCAGATAGCCGGTGACGATCCGGGGCAGATACTTATCACCGAGCGCACTTTGCAGGCCGTAAACGGTCTG
>CAYYTN010000352.1:0-2740 GCA_964474495.1 uncultured Chloroflexota bacterium | reverse complement strand
TTCCGCGATGCCGCCAGCCACGCCCCGATCAGCACTCCCGGGACCGTCAGGAGCGGGACGATCAGCGAAGCGTCTGCGATCGAGATGCTGGTCAGATCGGCCTCGTTGGTGATCCAGGCCAGCACATCCCGCCCGTGGCACGCCATGCAGATACCGTACGCCGAAGGCGGGCTCACCCTGAGCAAGAACTCCAACGACACCGCGATAACCCCGGCGATGATCCCAAACCTGGTCGCCGTCATGGCTTCAGCGGCGCCGCTCGGCCCGGGTGGGCAACCGTCCGCCGCCGTCCCCGCCCCGTCCGTTCAAAGCCACCTGCGAACCCAGCCCGGCACCACGCCGGTCCGCCGCCCCTCCGCCGGATCACCGTTGCCGGCCGTCTCAAAAACCGGGACATACTCGTGCGTGGCCTCGATCTGAACCCGCTCGCGCTCCATCAGCGCCCGAGCCTCCGCTTCGCGGGCGTAGTCAAACCGCAGTGCCGTGCCGCAGTTCGGGCTGATCTCCCGCGGACCCGGGATCAATTCGATCTCATACCCGTCTCTGCCCAGCACCTTCTCCGCGCGGATCGCGTGGTGCCACGAAAAAAACGTGATGAGTCCGTCAAGGGTGCCGGTCATCAGGTCACCTCGACCCCGCGGCCCCTCCGGCGCGCAGTGCAATCTCTTCCAGTGCCCGCAGACTGTACTCGATCTCCCCGACCGACGTGTCCGGGCCCCAGCCGAAGCGAACCGTGCCCTCCGGGAAGGTACCGATGGTGCGATGCGCGATGGGAGCGCAATGGAGCCCGACCCGGCACATGATGCCGTAATCGGAATCCAGCACCTGACCGATGGCGGAAGGGGATACGCCATCGATGCTGAATGAGACGGTACCAACCTGAAGGGCCGGTTCGCCGGGGCCGTGGAATTGCAAATTGGGAATGGCTTCCGATCCCAGGATGAAGGCCTGCAGAACCGCGCCGAGGTGTTCGCGTATGGAGTCGACGCCCACGTCCAAGAGATGACGCACGCTCGTGCCCAGGCCGGCCAGGCCCGCCACGTTCAGCGTGCCGCTTTCAAACGCGTCCGGCAGGAAACCGGGCTGAGTTTCTTCATCAGAGCGACTGCCGGTGCCGCCAAAATTGACCGGTCGCGGCTCGGTTTGCTCGTGGACATAGAGCGCTCCGGTACCCGACGGCCCCATCAGGCCCTTGTGACCCGAGCACGCCAGCAGGTCGATCCCCTGCGCTTCCACATCAATCGGCATCACCCCCGCCGTCTGCGCCGCGTCCACCAGGTAGGGGACCCCGGCCGCCCGGCAGATCGTGGCGATCTCGGTGATCGGCATCAGCGTGCCGGTCACGTTCGAGGCATGCGTGGAGACCACCAGACGCGTCGCGGGCGTGATTGCCGCCTGGATCGCGCTCGCCTCCAGCGTTCCGTCCGCCGCGCAGGGCACCACCGTCAGATCAAGCCCGTTCGCCTCCAGGTGCCGCAACGGCCGCATCACCGAGTTGTGCTCCATCCCGGTCGTCACCGCGTGGTCACCCGGACTCAGCAGGCCCAGAATCGCCGTATTCAAAGCCTCCGTGGCGTTGCGCGTAAACACGAGCCGGCTTGAGTCCGGGACGCCCAGCAGTTTCGCCAGATCCTCGCGCGTCTCCATCACCAGCCGCGCCGCCGCGATCGCCGCCCGGTGTCCCGCCCGGCCCGGGTTGCCCACCGGTTCCGTCAGCGCGCTGCCAACCGATTCGGCCACGCCCGGCGCCTTCGGCCATGACGTAGCGGCGTGGTCGAAATAGACCAGCTCATCGCCGTGACTTCGGGATGCCGCTACCGCCATGTCAGTTCGAGCTTCCGTCAATCGTCTTGCCCAGGCTCAGGACCTTCGCTTCGTCGTTGACCGCTCGCGGAGCCACCTGGGGCGCTCGCAGGAGGTCGCTACAGCCGCCCTGGCCCAGCCGGGTGTGCCCCTCAAATGACAGCAGCACCCCGTCCACACTCTCGAACTGCGTGAACGTCGCGATCAGCCCCTCAAGGATCCGCCGCATCACCGTCTCATTGGCCAGCGCGAATTCGCGCAGCGAGTCCGTATACGTCAGGTCCACGATCAGAAGCCCGCGATCCGGATCCAGGCGGTAATCGACGAGCTCCACATCGGCCGGCAAACCGACCAACCCGGCTCGACGACCAGAGCCCTCCAGGTACAGATCCACGATCTCGCCCAGATCGGTCACCCCCGCCGCCGCCACCGGCACCAGGTATGCGTCGTCCGCGTAATACAGGTTCAGCCCCGCGTACGCCGAGTCGCTTTCCAGCACCACGGCCCCACTTGCGATTCGCACCTCGTCGATTTCGGGCAATTCCATCAATGTCCGCTCCAGCGCCGCCAGTTCCAGCGCTCCCGGCCCGCTCCCCACCGGGTATTCGACCAGCGCCGTTGTTCCCTCGACCCGCACCGTCGGAGCCACCGCCCCGAGCGCCGGCCCTAGCTTTCGGGTATCCACGGGGCCGGCCGCCAATTCCGCCAGCGCCAACCCGGCGTCGGGCGTCTCGCCGACCGTGCGCGCAACCGGCACCAGCGCGTCGCTGCCGCGGTCCGGGTAATACAGCGTCACCGCATTAGATTCCAGCCATGGAAGTCGTCCCAGCACTCCCCGCGCCCCGTCCGGCAGAGCGAACTGAGCGATCAGGACGATCGCCACGATCAATCCCGCCCCCAGCAACAGCCCGCCCCGCCCCCGCGCCAGGTCGCGGAG
>CAYYTN010000351.1:2459-2741 GCA_964474495.1 uncultured Chloroflexota bacterium | reverse complement strand
GCCACCGTCATCGTCAGCGCCGGCAAGGTCAAGTACACCGCCGCCACCAACACCAGCGGCGATGACACCGTCACCTACACCGTCAGCGACGGCACCACAACCACCAACGGCACCCTGGTCGTCACCGTCACCGACGTCACCAACCCGGACAACCCGGACTACGCCAGTGTCCAGGAGAACTCGCCCGGCACCGCCGACAAGGTCATCGGCACCAGCACCGACGACGAGACTGTGACCGTCCAGGTCTGGGACGACGCCGGCCAGAACAACGTCCTCATCGGT
>CAYYTN010000351.1:0-2449 GCA_964474495.1 uncultured Chloroflexota bacterium | reverse complement strand
CCGGCGGCAGTGTCGACATCGAAATCGGCGATGACGTGTACGCCGAGGTCTGGGTGATCGCCATCGACGCCAGCGGCAACATCAATGCCCAGGACCAGAAACTGTCCAACACCTTCGCCCAGGGTGGCGGCTCCGGTGACCTCTGGGTCGTGTGGTTACCGCCGCTGGTCAACGAGGACCTGGTCGCCCAGTCCGGCCGCAACATCCCGCTCAAGTTCGTCCTGAAGAACGCCTCTGGCGTCGAGGACAGTGAGATAACGGTCGGCGTCAACATTGTCGAGGACAATGGCACCGTCATCTGGGTGGATCAGAGCATCAGATACAGCAAAGGCAACAGCAGCTACTCGCTGGGCATCAAGACCAAGCAGGGCCAAACCAACTGGCCCACCGGCACCTACACGGTCACGCTGACCTCGCCTGACGCCAATCTGGTGGACCACAACAACGTCTACAACATCACCATCGTGGACAGCAGCAACGCCAAGGGCAACCGCAACACAAACGTCGCCCCGATCGCGACCGATGACACAGCCACCGTCACGGAGAGTCAGAGCGTCAACATCACCGTGCTGAGCAATGACGTGGACCTCGACGGTGACACCCTCAGCGTCACCGCCGTCAGCACTCCGGCTTCAGGTTCGGCCGTAATCAACGGCGACGGCGTAACCATCGACTACACCGCTTCGACCGGAACCGGCGACGTGACCTTCACCTATACGGTGAGCGACGGCACCGACACGGCCACAGCGACGGTCACAGTCACGGTCAGCGCCCCAGCCTAGCCCCGTCTCGCCTCCGGCCGTTTTCCGGCGTCCACCCTCCGATCCCGTTCTGGCAGTGTCTTTGCGAATTGCGCCCCCGCCGGCCGCGGCCACGACCGGTCCGGTGAGTGCCTGCCGGGTGGGGGTCCCCACCGTGGCCGTGGGGTACACTCGCGGAACCCGCTGATCCAGTACCGGGTTGTCGGGCAGGGAGGCCCGGGAGATCTTCGCTGCACTCCGCCAACGCAGCCGTCTGCCTTCCGGTACGGGTCGTAGAGGCGTCCCCACCGGACCGCGCCAACCCGCCCTGCGTCCATCCGCGATCCTGGCAATCCTGGTCGGCGCGCTGGCCGTCCTGCTCCTCGCCGCCTGCGCTCCAGACCAATCCGCCGCGCCACCGGCCGTGCTCCAGGTCCTGGCCGGGGAGGTCGAAGTCCACGGCCTCCAGCCGCTGTCCCTGGACGGCGGCGCCGATACCGAACTCGACCCCGGCGACACCATCGTCACCGGCCCGGCCTCCTCCGCCATGGTCATCTTCTTCGACGGCTCGGTGGCCATGCTCGGCAGTTCCACCGGCATCACCATCGAGCAACTCAGCGGCTCCCGCGCGAGCGGCGAAACCGCCATCCAGCTCTTTCAGTACGCCGGCCGCACCTTCCACCGGGTCCAGAAACTCGTCGACACCGACTCCAGCTACGCCGTCCGCTCGTCCGGCTCGGGCGGGATGGTCCGCGGGACGGTCTTCATCGTTAAGATCGATCCGGGAACCAGCGAGGCCGACTGGAAGACCGTCGAAGGTGCGGTTCGGGTAGCCGGCGCGGCCGGACCCGAGGTACTGGTAGAGGCCGGCACCGCCACGACGGTTTCGCTCGGAGACTCCGCCGCCCCGCCGGCGCCTGTCCCGGTGGCCGCCGACGAAGCCCCCTTCCTGGATGCCATCGAACTCGCGATTGAAGCGAACGACGTCGCCCCGCCGCCCGACCGCGATCCGCAGCGCGAACCGGATCGCGAACCGGGCCGCGAACCGGAACGTGAGCGCCCCCCCGCCCCCAGACCGACCCCCACTCTGCCGCCGATCGGCCCCTCAACCGCCCCGCCGGCGGCCGTCGAAGCCGCCAGCCGGCCCGACCGGGACCGGGACGACGATGACTCCCGGGACGACCGACCGGAATCCGACGAGAATCAGCCCGATGACCCGCGTAGCGGCGATCGCCCCGACGACGACTCCGCCGAAGATCGTGCCGAACGTCGCGAGTCGCCGGATGGCGACGGCGAACCCGATCCGGCCGGCGACCGCGCTTCGCGGGAAGGCGAGAACGGCGATCGTAGCGACGAAGACGAACGGGAGTCCCGGGATCGGAGCGACGACGAACCCGACCGCGACGGCAACCGCGCTTCGCGCGACGACGAAGAAGGCCAACGTGGCGACGGTGGCGATCGGGACGGCGATCGGGACAACGAGCGCGACCGCGAAGACGGCGACGAGCCGGGCAGCGACGAAGGCCGGGGCGATGACCGCGAAGGCGATCGCAAGGCGGACGATCGCGACGGCGAGGGCCGGGGCGGTGAAGAAGGCGACGACGAAGGCGACGACGAGAATGACCGCGGCAACGGCGGCGGCAACGGCAACGGCGGCGGCACCGGGAACGGCGGTGGCAACGGAAACGGGAACGGCGGCGGTAGCCGCG
>CAYYTN010000350.1:0-2778 GCA_964474495.1 uncultured Chloroflexota bacterium | reverse complement strand
GCAAAAGTCCCCACCTCCCCCACCCGTCGAATCCGACGCAGCCTCATCCTCCTCGGGCTCGCCGTCGATCAGTGGCTGGACAGCGCGGGCTATGAGCGGGTGAACAGTTTCAAGGAGATCGGGCGCGCGGCCCCGACCAGGCGGGAGCTGTTCGCCAAGCGGGGCTACGCCAACAAGACCGACGACGTGGTGGACGCGCTGTTCGACAGCAAGTTCCTTCAGACGCCAGGGACCGACGTGACGCTGGCCGCCACCGAGGACATGGGGGCCCAGCTCTACAACGACATCAAGGCGGTGGTGGACAGGTGGGCGCGCTCCAGCGGCGACAACTACGAATCCAGCCTGTACTCCCAGGTCGCAGCCAAGGAGGAGTTCGGCTTCATCCGCGAGACTGCTGACAGCTTCGTCCGTGCCGCCTCCAGGACCGAGAAGGCCGTGGGGGCGGTGGAGTTCCGGGGCGAGATCGAGTTCCGCCGCCACGTGCTGAGGGCCATGTACGACGAGACCCAGGACCAACTGAAGGCGGCCGGAGTGGACAGCGTCACGCTCCACCGGGGCATGTACCTGGACGACATCGGCGGCGGCGCGGTGGTCCACCAGTCCGATGTCACCGGCATCAAGCTGGCGGAACTTCAGCTCCAGCCGATTAACAGCTTCAGCACCAGCCTGGACGAGGCGGGCAAGTTCGGCGACCTGATCTTCACCGCCGAGGTCCCGGCCGAGCGCATCATCGCCTTCACCCGCAGCGGCCTGGGCTGCCTGAACGAGTGGGAGTTCGTGGTCGCCGACGGGCCCGGCAGCTACATCTTCACCGGCCGGGGCATCCGCTTCAGCGAGCTGGAGGGCATCGAGTTCGGGGCCGGGGCATGACCGTGCGGCCCGGCCACATCCCACCCCACAGCGAGCTGGCCAAGGGCCTGCGATCCGACGACTGGATCAAGTCGATGCCGAACGCCTGGGACCTGCGCCCGTACACCATCGAGGCCCTGCTGGAGTGGCTGGACATCACGCCGCTGATGTCGGGCGACGAGACCCAGGAGGAGCTGAACCGCTTCTACCAGATGCCCGCCGCCCAGCCGATGCCGGAGGCCCTGCAACTGGACCTGATCGACGCCGGGATGATGTCCGAGCTGGGGGGCTGGGCGGCCGTGCCCGGCGGCGGCAAAGACTTGACGTAACGCGGCGCTGGTGGCCATGATGGCCCCAGCCCGTTCGCGCCTACACACCGGCGCTGACCCGGCGGAGGCCCCCCTGGGGCCGTTCCCGGTGCATGAGCTGATCCGAGCCACAGCTTTGGAAACAGCACCATGCAGACCGACCGCCAGCTCCACCTTCTGACCGAGAGCACCGAGGGCGACGACGCCGTCCCCCTGGTCATCTCCGAGGCCAGCGGCCAGCTCATCGAAGCGGCCGAGGCCACCGGCAAAGAGTGGGACATCATCCTCATCGAGACCGGGCTGTCCAAGAACGGCCGCCGCTATCCGGCGCACGTTCTGGAGGCGTCCGCGTCGCGCTTTGAGGGTGCGGCCGTGTTCGCCGATCACCCCGGCCGGGCCGAGCGCATCGACCGCCCGGAGCGGTCGATCCGGGACAAGGTCGGCAAGCTGGTGGACGTGGCGTTCGGACAGCACGATGTGGGCGGGCGGATCGTGGAAGGCCTCCGGGCCCGGTTCAAAGTCATCGCGCCCTGGATGCGCGAGATGTTCGTGGAGGCCCACGCCGCCAACGAGCCGGACTTCGTGGGCTTCAGCATCAACGCCATGGGCGAGATGGTGCGCACGACCGAGGGCTCCAGGCCGGTCTCCGAGATTCGGTCCATCGTAAAGGTTGACAGCGTTGACGTAGTGACCGACCCCGCAGCGGGCGGTCAAGTAGTCCGGCTGGTCGCGGCCAGCCGGGGAGGAGGGGGCCTCGTGCCGCCCGAAGTAAAAGAACTCCTGGAAGCGGCCGCCAAGGCCGCCAGGAAGATTGACCCGAAGGTCACCGACGAGATCATCGCCGAGCTGACCGAGTCCGCCCACGAGGCCCTTGGCTACACCGTTGTGGACTCTCCCTCAGTCCTCAGCACCCATCTCACCGAGATCATCCGTCGCTATTCCGGCGAACTCCTCGGCCGCCAGGACGTGCAAAAGCTCCTCGACAACCTCCGCGAGCACCAGCCCGCCGTCGTCGAAAGCGTCATCCCCGATATCCTCAACCTCGGCCAGGTCCATCGCGTCCTCCAGGGGCTCCTCGAAGAGCGCGTCTCCATTCGCGACCTCCCCGTCATCCTCGAATCGCTCGCCGACCACCGCCGCCAGTCCGACGACCCCGCCGCCCAGCTCCTGCGCACCGCACTCGCCCGCAGCATCACCGAGCAATACCTGGCCGAAGACGGCGCCATCCACGCCTTCATGCTCGATCCCCACCTCGAAGAGCAGGTCGCCAGCGCCATGCGCGAAACCCCCTCCGGCGTCCTTGTCGCCCTCCCCCCCGACACCATCGAAACCGTCCTTGCCAACATCCAGGCCGCCATTCAG
Source organism: uncultured Chloroflexota bacterium (assembly GCA_964474495.1). Lineage (GTDB taxonomy): Bacteria > Chloroflexota > UBA11872 > UBA11872 > VXNJ01 > JASLPR01. The sequence continues at coordinate 259 of CAYYTN010000350.1, read as the reverse complement.
CAAACCGTCACCGCCGGCGGCCAGCCGATCCTGCTTTGCGCCCAGCAGGTCCGCCAGGGCCTCCGCAACATGACCCACCGACGCATCCCCAACCTTGTGGTGCTCGCCTATACTGAAATAGCTCCCGAAGCCGTTGTCACCACTGAAGGCGTGATCAGAATCGACCAATGAGGATTAAGAAGTTCGCCGCCCGCGACATGGCCGACGCCATGCGGCAGATAAGGCGGGAATTAGGCCCCGAGGCCATCATCCTCCACCA
>CAYYTN010000349.1:0-2809 GCA_964474495.1 uncultured Chloroflexota bacterium | reverse complement strand
AGAAGCGGGCCGTGGCCGGCAATTTGTCGATGACGATATCGACCCCCAGCAACAGAAGTATCGGGACCAAGAACGGCCAGTCCGTGGCGAACGCAAACTCCGAAGCGACTTCCGGACCTCGCCCGGCGCCGGCGGCGACACCCAGCATGACCACCGCCACAAACGGATTCAGCCCCGCGCAGAAGGCGATCGCCACTAGCGCCATCGCGGCCCCCCGGCGAGCGCAGCACCCGCGGCTATCAAGCGATCTCTCCAAACGCGGCCCCGCCGGCCGCTTCGCACACGTAGACCCGGCCCGTCTGACCGGTGGCCTTCCGGTAGCCCACCGCGACCTCGCTGGTGAATGTGTCGACCCGCGATTGCTCGACCAGGTTCACGGTGCACCCCCCAAACCCAGCCCCGGTCAGCCGACCGCCCACGAAACCGGGACAGCCGGATGCCGCGGTCACCATCGCGTCCAGATCACCGGAGCTGACCTCATAGTCATCCCGCAGGCTGGCATGCGATTGCGCCATCAGTTCGCCGATCGCCGGTCGATCGTCGGCTTCCAGGGCATCGATCAGCGCCTTCACCCGCTCATTCTCGGTGACTACGTGGCGGCACCGCCGGTACAGGATCGATCCCAGCTCGGAGCCGCACTCCTCCACCAGGGCCGGCGACGCATCCCGCAAACTCCCCACCTCGGGATCTCGCCGGCGGAGGACTTCGAGACCCCGGCCGCACTCTTCCAGTCGCTGGTTGTAGGCCGACTCCGCCAGTGACCGATCGGCTTGCGTATCGCAGACCACGATCGCCAGGTCGTCTGGAATCGGTACGAAAGTCGTCTCCAGCGGCAATCCAGCATCATCGCGTGGCCGGCCCGACCGCCGAACACGATCATCTGGTCCATCAACCCGCACCCCACCCCCACGTACTCGATCTCGGCCCGGCGGCAGATCGGCGCCAGTCGCTCCGGGCCGGCTCGGACCCCGTTGACGGCCAGCGCGGCCAGAGCCACCGCGGCCTCCAGCGCCGCCGAACTCGACAATCCCGCCGCCACCGGTAGCGTTGATCCGAGCGTCAACTCGAATCCGTGGTCCAGTTCCATACCCGCCTCGCGTAGGGCAACAGTGACCCCACGCACGTAGTCGGACCACCCGCCGGAGCCCGGCGGGCCTTCCTCCCCCAGCCGGAAAGTGTCTTCCTCGTCCACCGCCAGGGAGGCCACCCGAACCGTTCGGTCGAGCCGCGGGGACACTATCCCACGAACCTCCAGGTCGATAGCGGCCGGCAGCACAAGACCCCCGGTGTAGTCGGTGTGTTCGCCAATCAGGTTGACCCGCCCGGGCGCCTGCACCCAGTGGCTCGGCGACCGAAGCGCCCGGTCCGCCACCATCTGCGCCACCCAGCCAGGATTCCCCGCGTCGCTCATTGCCGAGCGTTCAGCCCGAATCGGCCGAAGCGCCGAAATGCGCGTTCACCTCGGCGTATATCTCCGGATCCCCGATATCCCACCAGTGCCCGCCGAAGACACACGCATACAGCGGGACTTCCCGGTGCGCCCACTGGACGAATCCACCGATCACATCCAGGTTGTGCCCCTCGTCACGGTACCGCTGAAACAGGCCCAGTTCGGCGCGCCGTAACATGTAGATCGCGACCGCCACCAGGCTGCTCGTCGGATTCGCGGGCTTCTCCTCGAAAGAACGAATCCGATCGTCCGCGTCCAACTCCAGGTTGTTGAATTTCGTGGCCGCCTGCACGTCGCCGACATCGTAGAGCGCGACCGCCGAGCCCTTGGCCCGTAACAGTTCTTCCATCTTGCGCAGGTCGAAATCGCAGAGATTATCTCCGGCCACGACCAGCAGGTCGTCGTCGATTTCGGCGTTTTCGATGCCGAAGAGAACATCGCCCACGGCCCCGAGGCGATCCTCCGCGCTGGTCGTCCCATCGTTCAAGACCCGAACCGGGACATCACGCCGATTCTCGGAGGCCCATTCAACAAAATCAGTGTGAAAACGTTGGTTGGTGACCACGATGATTTCGTGGAGGTCGGGCAGTTCGACCACCCGGTCTAGGAGGTAGTCAACCACGGGGCGCCCGGCAACCGGCAACAGCACTTTCGACTGGTTCAGTGTCAGGGTTCCGAGGCGGGTCCCGTACCCGCCCGCCAGGACCAGGCAGCGCAAATCTCATACCTCAAAAAAAGGGTGCCGTGGGGTCAGCGAAAAGCGCCAAATCTTAGCACCGCCGCGAGCCGCCCGGAGCGGTCGCGCCGGCTTCTCCCTCGCGATCTCGGCGTTTTCCATATAATCCAGTACAACCGCGCGCTCACGCGCGCGGCGGCAGGATCACCACTTCAAGGAGCGGGACACGGTGGGATCCAACACCAGGGAAGTGGTTTTCGGACTGGTCGGGATCGTCATTCTGGTGGTCGCGGTCTGGGTGATGTTCAACCAGGCGGAGCCATCTCCGGGTGGCGGTTCCAGCGATGAGACGACGACCGCCGCCGATGAAGCCGATCAGCTTCCGACCCGCATTGTCCTGCCCTCGTCCGAAGACGCTGAAGTCCCGCCGACGCCGTCACCCACCACCGCGCCCACCCCCACCGCCACTCCGATCCCTGACTCACACGTCGTTGGCGATGGCGAGACCCTCACCACAATCGCCGCCATCTACGGCCTCGACCCCGACGACATCGCCGCCAAGAACGGCCTGACCGACCCCAACAAGATCCTCGTCGGGCAGCGTTTGTTGCTGCCGACCGAAGGCGAGGACCTGCCCGAGCGCCGGTCCGGCCAGGTCGACGATCGCACCTACATCGTCCAGG